>CAJCIY010000254.1 GCA_903970495.1 Candidatus Melainabacteria bacterium
CGTCGGCGTGACGGTGGAGGTGCGCGGCCCCCGCGGGCTGCTCACCAGCATCGGTTCGGGGGTCGACTCACGGGCCGGAGCCCTGCTCGCGGGATCACGCCGGGTCTCGGCCGGACCGGCGTTCCTGCGGTCCGCGCTCCCGCTGGCGGACCGGCGGCTGATCGCCGCGGCCGTCGCGCTCCTGGTGGGCGCGGCGGTCGTCCGGCGTCGCTGAGCTCCGGTCAGAAGAGCATCCCGCGGGCGAGCTCGACCGCGCGCCGCCGGTCGCTGGGTGACTCCGGCGACCGGAGGGCGGCCGAGAGCATCGTCAGGATGATGCGCACGTCCGGCACGGTGAGGTGTGCGGCCACGATCCCGGCGGCCTGGGCCTGTCGCATCGGCCCCCGCAGGGTCGCCTCGAACCGGCGTCGCGCCTGTCGCAGCGCGTCCGCGGGCGCGCTGCGCGCGAGCAGGTCGACGCCGTGCGACCGGTCCTGCTGGATGCGGACCCAGGCGTGGAACAGCTCCTCGAACCGCCCGGGACCGGGGGTGAGGTCGGCGAGGACGGCGTCCCAGTGGTCGAGCGCGGCCTCGACGATCGCGCGCGACAACGCTTCGCGCGTGGGGAAGTGGCGGTACACGGTCGCGCGCCCGACTCCCGCTGCCAGCGCGATCTCCTCGTACGGCAGGTCGACGCCGCACTGCCCGACGAGCGCGGCGGCCGCGTCCAGCAGTGCCGCGTGGTTCGCGCGCGCGTCGGCCCGCCGCGGTGCGCCGATGGTCTCGGAGGTCATGGGCGGAGCGTAATGCGCGTCACACAACCGAGACGGACCGCCCGCTTCCACGCGCGGCGAGACCACAGATCGCCCGGCCGGCGGAGGTTGCCGGCGGACAGCCGGTACCTTGGTGCGACATCTCGTTCGTTTCCCCGGAGGTTCCGTGACCATCCGCTCGGGACCCCTCGCGGGTCGCTACCCCTTCGTCGCCGCGATGGCGATCCTCGCGCTGGTCCCGTACCTCGTGCTGTCGTCGGCGCTGTCGCCGGTCACCCCGTTCATCGAGAGCGACCTGCACATGAGCACGCAGACGCTGTCGCTCGGGCTGGGCCTGGGCAACGCCGGGTACGCGGTCGGCACCGTTCTGGCCGTGCTGTTCGCCCAGCACCTGCCGCAGCGGATCATGCTCGTCGTCTACGCGACCGTCGCACTGATCGGGTCGGTGCTGTTCGCCGCGGCGCAGGACCCGGCGATGTTCATCACCGGCCACATCCTGCAGGGGCTGTGCACGAGCCTGCTGCTGATCGCGGCGGTGCCGCCGCTCGCGCTCGGCTTCGGCAGCGAGAAGCTCAAGTACACCGCGGTGATCCTGAGCGTCTGCATCTTCGGCGCCGTCGCGGCCGGCCCGGTGTTCGGCGGGCTGCAGGCCAACGCCCACGGGTGGCGCCCGCTGGTGTGGGTCACCGCCGGGATCTCGGCGCTCGTGGTCGTGCTGGTCGTGCTGACCTACGAGCACACGCCGCCGGCCAACCGGGAGGCACCGAAGGACCCGGTGGCCATCAGCCTCGCGGCGGTCGGCCCGGTCCTGGCGTTCTTCGGGGCGTCCGAGCTCACCACCCACCCGTTCGTCTCCGCCGTCACGCTGGCCCCGCTGCTCGTCGGGCTCGCGCTGGTCGTCGCGCTCATCGTGTGGGAGACCAGGAGCCGCAACCCGCTGCTCCCGCTCGGGCCGCTGCTGGAGAGCACGATCCCGGTGTCCGGCGTGGTGATCGCGCTGTGTGCGGCGGCCGCGTCGGTGTCGGTCAGCGACCTCACGCTCAGTCTCGTCACGGCGCAGCGGGGCGCCCTGCACGCCGGGCTGCTGTTCCTGCCCGAGCTCGTCGGCGCGCTCATCGCGGCGTTCGCGCTCGGCGAGGTCCTCGAGACCAAGAACCTGCAGTACCTGCCCCTCGTCGGGATGGCGTTCCTCGCCGCCGGCACCGCCGTCTTCCTCGTCAAGCTCCCGGCCAGCCCGGTGCTCGCGCTCGTCGGGTCGGGGCTCACCGGTCTGGGCCTCGGGGCCACGGTCGCGCCGGCTCTGTTCGGGGCGGGCTTCTCGCTGCCGGCGACGAGCCTGCAGCGGGTGTTCGCGATGGTCGAGCTGCTGCGGGGTGTCGCCGCGTTCATGATCGCGCCGATCTTCGTCCACTTCGCCGCGACCGTGGGGGGCTCGGCCGCCGCGGGCACCCGCGACGCGCTGTGGATCAGCCTGGGCATCATCGTGGGCGGGACCGCCGTCGCGGTGCTGCTCTACCTCGCCGGGGGCGCCCGGCCTCGCGACCCGGAGATGACCGTGTTCCTCAACGGCGACGGGCCGGGCTGGCCCTCCCCGCCGCTGCTCGCGCGCCTGCGCGGCGTACCGGTGCAGGTCGAGGAGCCGGTCAACGCCTGACCGCGGCTGCCCTCAGACCGCGGCGAGCGGCTGCCACCGGCCTGCGAAGCGGCCGGCCGCGTCGGCCACGACGTCGGGCCGCCGCGCATAGGACGCGAGGTGCGCGTCGACCACGTCGCCGAGATCCACCGGTCGGCCGTCGACCACGTACGCGGGACCCGACGCCGCCCAGCCCAGCAGCCGGGCGGGGCCGGCCTCGACGGGCAGGCGGGTCGCGCCGAGCATCTCCCGGTCCGGCGGCTCCGTCCGCCCTGCCACCCCGAGCGCCGCGAGCACCGCGTCGGCCACCTGCTGCAGCGTCGCGTTGGCGGGGTGGTTCATCGTGAACAGCGCCCCCGGCCGGCGGATCCACGGCGAGACGGGGACGTCCACGGTCAGCTCGCGGCGCCGCAGCTCCCGCCAGGACGCCCCGGCGATCGCCTCGACCAGCGCGTCTCCCGAGTCCCACTCGGCGAGGATCCGGTCACGGGACCAGCCGCGGTGGGCACCGAGCAGCACCCGCAGGTCGTGGTACGCGGTGAGCGGGGCGTCGACGCGGACGCCGTCGCCGCCGTGCGCGTTCGCCGACCACGGGAACGCGGCGACGTCGAAGCAGGACGCGACGCGCAGGACCACGGCCGACCGCGGCAGCTGCGCCGCGAGCTGCGCGGTGCCGCAGCCGGGCGTCGCGTACTCGTCCCGGATCGGCTGGGAGACGAAGGCCCGGACGCGGGGCAGGAGGCCTCGGACGCGTCCCAGCTGCGCGGGTGTCAGGAGGTGCACCGGCGGGACCTCGAGGACCTCGAGGCCGTGGGCCGCCAGCGGCGGAGCCAGCAGCCGCGCCAGGGCCGGCGCCTGGCAGTTGCCCCACACCAGGGCGAGGGGCGCGGTCGGGCTCGTCATGCAGCCACCGTGCCCGCTACGGCCCGACCGCACCCGGTCGCGGCGTGCCCCGCTACGGTTCCAGCGGTGACGCTGCTGCCGGACCCGCCGTCCGGGGCGGCGGCCGTCGACTGGGTCGCCGAGCACCTCGGCGGCCTCACCCTCGAGGGCCCGGCGGGGGTGTCCGCGGGTGGCCACGTCGGTGGTCAGCAGGCCGCCGACGCCGCGCTGGCCACCCTGGACATCAGCGGGTACGCCCGCGACCGCAGCACCGTGCTGCCGGTGGCGCGGCGTGGGGCGAGCCGGCTCTCGCCGTACATCCGGCACGGGCTGCTGCCGCTGCCGGAGGTCTGGGCGGCGGTCGCGGACGCACCGGAGCGGGACCGCAGCCGCTTCCGCGACGAGCTGCTGTGGGCCGAGTACGCCCGGCACCTCTACGCCCGCGTCGGACCCGGCCTGCGGCGGCCGCTCCGCCGCGACCAGCCCCGCCCTCCCGGCTGGACCGGGACGCCGTGGCCGCCGGAGATGGCGTGCATGGCCGCCGTCACGGGCGAGCTGCACACCGACGGCTGGCTGGTGAACCAGACCCGGATGTGGCTCGCCTCGCAGTGGGTCGTACGCGCCGGCGCCGACTGGCTCGACGGCGAGCAGGCGATGTTCGCGCACCTGCTCGACGGCAGCCG
>CAJCIY010000255.1 GCA_903970495.1 Candidatus Melainabacteria bacterium
AGCTGCCGATGGACGACACCGCGCGGCTCCGCGCGATCGTGGACGACGCACTCCGCCAGTACCCGCGCGACAGCACCTTCGCCGCCCGGACCGCCCTCACCGAGCAGCTCGCCGAGCTCGTCGCCGACGCCCGCCGCAACCGCGCGCTCGCGGTCCACGTGGAGCTCACCCCGCTCGGGGGCCTGCCGCAGGGCGGCTCCTGCGTCATCTCGCACATCGACGCGCCGGTCGACGACGCCGTCGTGGCCGCCCGGCAGCTGGCCGAGCTGCAGCTCGCGCGGCGGCCCGAGGCCCACGTCGCGCTCGCGACGGTGGCCGACCAGCCGGCCGTCCGGGTCCAGGCCCGCGGGCGCGAGGACCAGGCCGACATCGCTCCCGGCCATCTGGTCGACGTCTTCGTCACCGTGCCCGACGGATCGGGCTTCGTGCTGCTGGCGTTCGCCTTCCGGGACACCCCGGTGGCCACGGCTATGGTCGGTCTCGTGGACGCCATCGTCGACACGACCAGCTTCTCGTGACCCGGCCCAGCGAGCCGTACTGGCTGCTGCTGGCGGCACTGGGTGATCGCGAGGCCTGGGCCACCGAGCAGGCACGGGAGATCATCGGCGGCCTCTTCGAGGACGAGGACGGGGCCGTCGAGGAGTTCGCCCGGCGCATCCGCGAGGTCATGGCCGACCAGGACGCGACCGGCGTCCAGCGGGGCTACGTGCTCGTCGACCCGGACGACTACGAGGGCTTCCCGACCTCGACCGGCTGGTTCCGGGCGCTCACGCCGGACGAGTCGGGCATCGACGGGCTCATCGACGAGATGCGCACCGCGTACGCGCCGGCACTGATCGAGCAGTCCAGCACGCCGCTGGTGCTGCTGGCCGGTACGCCCGACGAGGTCACGGCCACGCGGTTCGTGAGCCGGCTCGCCGTCGGCCCCGCCGCGGACGAGCAGCAGGTGGTCGACCGCTACGACATCTACTGGCCGCTGCGCGCGGACCGGGTCGCCTACGTCGGCGCGACGGGGAACACCGCCGCCGCGACCATCGTCGTGAAGGACCTGGTCGACCGGCTCGCCGCAGCCATCGCCGAAGAGATCGTCCTGACCCGCTGACCGCCGCGAGGAGACAGCGATGACCACGACTCCGGGCAGCGGTGCCACCGTGCTGCGGCCGGTGGTCGACATGCCGAGCTACGGCCGGCTGAACGGCCTGATGCGCCGCGGGACGATGGCGCGCTACGGCCTCGAGATCGACCGCGCCGCAGGCACGATCACGTGGCGCAACGACGGCAAGCCGCCGATCACGCTGGGCCTGCCGGGGAGCGCCGGGCCGGCCCCGGTGCTGCGCGAGGTCGTGGTCTGCCGCTATGCCACCTGGCTCCCCGTCGGCACCGCCGGGGGCGGTCTCGTGGCCGACCCGGGGCGCGCCGTGCTGATGCTCGTCGGCGAGGACGGCCGCTGCCGGGCGCGCACCTTCCAGTACCTCGACGACCGGCTGGTGGAGCAGTGGCAGCCGGTGCTCGACGAGCTGCAGACGATGGGCATCGCCGTGCGGGTCGAGCAGCGCAAGAGCCCCCGCCAGGTGCACCAGGCCTACCCCGGGGCGCTCCGGAACTGGATCTGGTTCACCGGCGGCTGGAACCTGATCCCGATCCTCGGGATCGTGCTGTTCCTGGTCGTGCTGGGCGTCATCCTGATCTCGATCTTCGACACGCACGACCCGGGGGCCAGCGGCGCGGCGCTGCTGACCTTCGCCCCTCGACGCTGACCGCTACGCCGTCACGAAGTCGATCAGCTGCTCGACCGCTTGCAGCAGCGGCACCTCGAGATCGGCGTAGGAGTCGACGGCGGCCAGCACCCGGCGCCACATCTCCCGCGGCTCGGCGACACCGAGCGCGTCGCAGACGCCCTGCTTCCACTCGATACCCTTCGGCACGACCGGCCAGGCGGCGATGCCCAGCGCGCCCGGCTTCACCGCCTGCCAGACGTCGACGTACGGGTGCCCGAGGACCAGCACGTCGCGGTCGGTGATCCGCGAGACCAGCCGGGTCTCCTTGCTCCCCGGTACGAGGTGGTCGACGAGGACGCCGACGCGGCGGTCCCGGGCCGGACGCAGGTCGGTGAGCGCCGCGGCGAGGTGGTCGACGCCGTCGAGCACCTCCACCACCACGCCCTCGTGGCGGAGGTCCTCGCCCCAGACCCGCTCGACGAGCGCGGCGTCGTGGACGCCCTCGACGAGGATGCGCGCCGCCCGGGCGACGCGGGCGCGCTCGCCCGCGACGACGACCGAGCCCGAGGCGGTCCGCGTCGGCCGAGCCGGCCCGGTGCCCCGCGGCGGGACCAGCGTGACGAGCTCTCCGTCGAGCCGGAACCCGGCCGCCTCGTACGGGAAGACGCGGCGCCGCAGGTGGCGGTCCTCGAGCGTGACCGCGTTCCTGTCCGCGGCGACCACGGCGCCGCAGAAGTCGGTCGCGCACTCCTCGACCACGAGGTCGCGCTCGGCCTCGACCTCGGGGACGACCGCGGTCGCCCTCGGCTTCAGGACGTCGTCGTAGTCCACGCTGCGCACGACCGCGACGCTAGCCGCGGCGGAGCTCGGTGGTCAGCAGCTGCTCCTTGGCGGGTCCCGTCACGCGCCAGGTCGTGCGCATCGCGTCGGCCTGGACCTCGACGCGACCGACGTAGGTGTCCTCGGCGCAGGGGTGGACGACGTCCTCGCCCGGCCGCCACGGGTGGAACGGGCGGCCATCCTCGAACACCGCCCAGACCTCGCCGTCGCGGCGCTCGAGATAGGTCGTCCGGTGGACGCGCGTCTCCCGCCCGTCCCAGGTCAGGACTCCGGTCTCGTGCAGCCGCAGCCGGTCGCCGTCGTCGGTGACGGCGAGCTCGCCGCGTACCTGGCCGGTCCGGTCGGCGAGGAGGTCGCGGACCGTGCGCGTCAGCGACCAGGTCCCGAGGAGCCCGTCGACGACCGCCACCGGTCCATCGTCGCTCAGACGCCGGCCGGGGCCTTCGCGCCGCTGAACTCCAGCACCCCGTCGTCGAGCGAGCCGTAGCGCAGCGGGTAGAGGTCGGTCAGGTAGTTCTGCTTGAGCTGCCACGGCGATCGGTCGCCCTGCTTGGGGAACGCATCCATCGAGCGGAGCACGTACCCGGCCTTGAAGTCGAGCAGCGGCCGCTCGGTGATGCCCGGCTGGCGCCTCGGCACGACGGCCGTCTCGCCGTTGGCGCGCATCCGCTTGATGACCCGGAGCAGGAACTCGTACGTCAGGTCCATCTTCAGCGTCCACGACGCGTTGGTGTAGCCGAGGCCGAAGAAGAAGTTCGGGACACCGGAGACCATCACGGCCTTGTAGCCGAGGGTGTGCGGCAGGTCGACCGGCTCGCCGTCGACCGTCAGCGCCAGTCCGCCGAACAGCTTCAGCTGCAGGCCGGTCGCCGTCACGACGACGTCGGCCTCGAGCTCGCGGCCGGAGCCGAGGCGGATCCCCGTCGGGGTGAACGTGTCGATGGTGTCGGTGACCACCTCGGCGGTGCCGGCGTGGATAGCCCGGAAGAGGTCGCCGTCGGGGACGACGCACAGGCGCTGGTCCCACGGGTCGTACCGGGGCGTGAAGTGCTCGTCGATCTGCGCCTCGCTGAGCTTCTGCTGCTGGAGTCCCTTGCGCAGCAGCGCCTTCATGGCCTTCGGGCGACGGCGGCTGAGCTGGTAGTTGGCGACGAACATGCCGATGTTCTTCCAGCGGGTGACCGACATCGCGGCGCGCTTGGGCATGACCTTCTGCAGCGCCTTGGCGACCGGGTCCTCGCCCGGCAGTGCGGCGATCCAGGTGGGCGAGCGCTGCAGCATGGTGACGTGCGCGGCCTGGTCGGTCAGCGCCGGGACGAGGGTCACCGCAGTCGCGCCGCTCCCGATGACGACGACGCGCTTGCCGGCGTAGTCGAGGTCCTGCGGCCAGTGCTGCGGGTGGACGACCGTGCCGCCGAAGTCGGCGAGGCCCGGAAACTCGGGCGAGTAGCCCTTGTCGTAGTCGTAGTAGCCCGAGCACGAGAACAGGTACGAGCAGCTCATCGTGATCCGGCCCGACGGGGTGTCGATCTCGACGTCCCAGCGCGCGTCCTCGCTCGTCCAGGCCGCCGAGACGGCCCGGTGGGAGTAGCGGATGTTCTTGTCGACGCCGCCGTCGCGGGCGGTGTCCTGGATGTAGCTGAGGATCGAGCCGCCGTCGGCGATCGCGCGGTCCTTGGTCCACGGCCGGAACCGGTAGCCGAGGGTGTGCATGTCGGAGTCCGACCGGACGCCGGGGTAGCGGAACAGGTCCCAGGTGCCGCCGAGCTGCTCCCGTGACTCGAGGATCGCGTACGTCGTGCCGGGCAGCTGCTTCTCCAGCTGGTACCCGGCACCGATGCCCGACAGGCCGGCGCCGATGATCAGCACCTCGACGTGCTCGGTGGTCATGGCAGGCTCCCTTGGTCGGCGGCTCAGATACCGATGGTATCCGAAGTTGGGTGCTCAGGTCACCCCGTGAGCTCGAACCAGACGACCTTGCCGCTGTCGGTGGGCCGGATCCCCCAGCGGTCGGCCAGCATCGCCACGATCGCCATGCCGCGACCGCCGGTGGCCTCCTCGCCCGCATCCCGGACCACCGGCGAGGCGACGCTGTCGTCGGCGACCTCGACGACCACCCGGTCGTGCCCGGCGTCGACCAGCAGGCGCACCCGGCCGCGGCCGTGGACCACGGCGTTGGTCACGACCTCGCTCGCCAGCAGCACCGCCGAGTCGCACACGTCGGCGTCCGTCGACGCGGCCAGGCAGGCGGCGCGCACGTGGTCGCGGGCGACCGGGACCGAGGCCGGGTCGCGGGACAGCACCAGCTCGCCGCCGCCGTCCGGCAGCACGTGGACGGCGAGCAGGGCGACGTCGTCCTCGACCGCGTCCGGCAGCATCGCGAGGATCTCGTCGCAGAGCCGGTCGGCCGGCAGGTCGGCAAGGTCCGCGCACGCCTCGACCAGCCACGCGAAGCCGTCGTCGAGGGACGCGCCACGACGTTCGACGAGCCCGTCGGTGTAGAGCAGCACGGTGCTGCCCGCCATCACCTCCAGCTTGTGGTCGATGCGGTCGGTGTCGGGGTCGAGCCCGAGCAGCAGGTCCGGGAGGTCGTCGAGCAACCGGGCCTTGCCGTCCGGCTCGATGAGCACCGGCGGCGGATGGCCGGCGTTCGACCAGCACAGCACCCGACCGCCGTCGGGGTGGCCGTCGCCGATCGTCGCGATGACCGCCGTGGCCAGCGCCTGCACGTTCAGGTCGAGGAGCGCGCGGTCGAGGGCGGTCAGCACCTCGGCCGGCGCGCCACCGAGGGCGTGGGCGACGCCGCGGAGGACGTTGCGCACCTGCGCCATGACCGCCGCGGCCTCCTGGTCGTGGCCCGCGACGTCGCCGACCACGAGCAGCGTCTCGCCGCTGCCGGGGGTGAACGCGTCGTACCAGTCGCCGCCGACCTGCAGCTCGCGTGCGGCCGGCTGGTAGCGGACGGCGACGTCGAGGCCGGGCGGGTCGGCCGGTTCGGTGAGCAGGGTGCGCTGCATGGTCTCGGACAGCCGGGAGGCGGCCAGCGCGGCGGCCTGCTCGGCCTCGCGCGTCTGGATGTGGTCGAGGGCCTGGGCGCACTGCGAGGCCAGCACCGTCAGCAGCTCGAGATCCGCCTCGCCGAGGTCCGGCGGCTGCAGCCAGCCGATCGTCAGCGAGCCGAGCGACCGGTCGCCGACGGGCAGCGGCAGGGCCACCGTCGCCCGCAGCCCCCAGCGTTCGACGATCTCCGCGGCCTCGGCGGAGTGAGTCCGCGACGCGGACTCGGTGAGCAGCACGATCCGGTGGCCCGTACGTGCCGCCTCGGCGGCGGGTGACGCGGCGTCCATGACGAGCTCACCGAGCGCGCCCTGCTGCCTGCCGCCGACCCGCGAGGCGAACGTGCCGCGCAGCCGGTCCTGCTCGTCGAGAACGCCGAGGACGGCCGTGTCGGCGTCGACCGCGCCGAGACCGCCGGCCGCCACCACGTCGATGAGCTCCTGCAGCGAGGTGGTCCCGGCCAGCGCGAGCACCACCTGCGCGATCGCCGCCAGCCGGAGCGCCGTACGGGCTTCCGCCTCGCGCGCGGACATCAGCTCCTGGCCGCGCGCGAACAGGTCGGCCTCGGTCGCGGCGGCGACGTCGCGCCAGTGCTCGCCGCGCACCTGCTCCTGCGCCATCCGGTCGCGGTCCCGCAGGAAGTCGGTGACGTCCTCGTTGCGCTGGAGGACGTACGCGGTCCGGCCGTCGGCTCCGGGGACCGGCGCGTGGATGACGCTCCAGAACCGCTGCACGAAGCCGCCGGCGCCGTCGGGGATGTCGTAGCGGATGACGTCCATCGCGTCGGACTGGCCGGTGTCGCGGGCCTTCTGCATCGAGCTGCTGATCGCCTGCAGCCGCCGCTCGCCCTCGACGTCGCCCGGGTTGGCGGGGAACAGCTCGAAGACGTGCCTGCCGAACTCGGACGGGTCGCCCGTCAGCCCCGAGTTGCGCCGGTACGCCGCGTTCGCGCCGACGAGCTTGAGGTCGGCGTCGAGGACGAGGTACGCCGTCGGCAGCGCCTCGAAGATCGCCGCGAAGTCCACCCGTCCTCCTGGTCGCCGGTGGTCAGGAGCGTAGGGCCTGGGTAGGAGTGCCCCGGGCGGGCACACCGCCGCCATGGCCAGCTTCACCGCGACCACGCGGTCCGAGGCCGACGTCGACGCGACGCCGGACGCCGTCTGGTCGGTCCTCACCGACCCGGATGCCCTCGTCCGTCTCACGCCGTTGCTGAAGCGCATCGACACCGACCACGACACGTGGGTCTGGCAGATGCAGCGGATCCGGGCGCTCGGCGTCGGGATCGACCCGGTGTTCACGGAGGCGATGACCTTCGACGAGGCCGCCGGGACGCGGACCATCCACTTCCACCACGCCCCACCCCACGGCGTCGATGAGCGCGTCGGCGCGGAGGGCACCTACGTGGTTACCGCGGCCGCCGACCTCACCCACCTCGCGATCGAGCTGACGGTGTCGGTGGAGCTGCCGCTGCCGAAGGTCTCCGGGCCGGCGGTGCGGTCGTTCATGACGCAGACCATGGGGCGGGTCGGCGACCGCTTCTCGGCGAACCTGCTGCGGGAGCTGCAGAGCCGCCGGACGTAATCGCCCGCTGTCGCTGCTCGGCGTCGCTGCGCGGCGTCGCTGCTAGGCGTCCACCGCGAGGGCGAACGGCAGGACCGCGGCGGCGCCGGCCTCGCGCAGCGCCCGCCCCGCGAGAGCGAACGTCCACCCCGTGTCTGCCCGGTCGTCGACGAGCAGGATCGTCCGCCCGGCGACGCCCGGCGGCGCCACGAAGACGTCGTGCAGGGCGCGGACGCGCTGGGCGCTGTTGGTGGTGGACGCGGCGACCTCGCGGGTCCGCCCCAGGTCGCCGAGGTCCTCGAGCCGGCCGACCGCCGCGAGGCGCATCGCGAGCGATCGCAGCAGCAGCGGCCGCCGGCTCGACCCGACGGACACCACGGCGTCGGGTCGCTGGTCCCAGTCCCACTCACGGAGAACGGCGACCGTCGCGTCGACGACGTCGGGCAGCACCGGGCCGTCGGGCTCGGCGAACAACCGCCGCAGGGTCGGGCCCCAGCCGATGTCGGTCAGCCGGGCGATGGCCCGGCCCGGCTCGACCTGCTCCTCGGCCGACAGCTTCCCCTTGAGCGGCAGCCCGATCCGGTCGAGGCCTGTCGGCCACTGCTGCCGCCGGGGCACGTCGGTGCCCGGCCGCCGCGTCTCGGACCGGGCAGCCCTCGTCGCCTCGTCGGACACCCCGAGCGGCCAGCTGGTGCCGGCGCAGCGGTCGCAGCGGCCGCAGGGCGCCGCCTCGGGATCGTCGAGCGCGCGGCGCAGGAACTCCATGCGGCAGCCCGTGGTCGCGAGGTAGTCGAGCATCAGCTGCTGCTCGCGGCGGCGGGCTGCCGCGACCGCGGCGTAGCGGTCTGCGTCGTAGTCCCACGGCCGTCCGGTCGTGATCCAGCCGCCCTGCACGCGCCGGACGGCGCCCTCGACGTCGAGGACCTTGAGCATCTGCTCGATCCGGCTGCGCGAGAGCGGCACCGACACCTCGAGCGCGGGCACGCTGGTCGGCGTCTCGCCGAGGGTGTCCAGCGTGAGGCGTACGAGGTCCTCGGGCGGGAACCCGGAGTCGGCGAACCAGCGCCACACCTCGGCGTCCTCCGTGCCCGGCAGCAGCAGCACGAGCGCGTCGTCGACGCCGCGGCCGGCCCGGCCGACCTGCTGGTAGTAGGCGACCGGCGACGGCGGCGCCCCGAGGTGCAGGACGAAGCCGAGGTCGGGCTTGTCGAACCCCATGCCCAACGCCGAGGTGGCGACGAGGGCCTTCACCTCGTCGGCCAGCAGGGCCTGCTCGGCCGCGAGCCGGTCCGCGGTCTCGGTGCGGCCGGTGTACGCCCGCACCCGGTGCCCGCGGGAGGCCAAGAACGCCGCGGTCGCCTCGGCCTGCGCGACGGTGAGCGCGTAGACGATGCCCGAGCCCGGCAGCTCGCCCAGGTGGTCGGCGAGCCAGCCGAGCCGCCGCTCGTTGCCGGCCAGGTCGAGGACGCCGAGCCGGAGGCTGTCGCGGGCCAGGCTGCCCCGCAGCACGAGCGGCGGCTCGCCGCCGGTGCCGAGCTGCTCGCCGACGTCGGCCACCACCCGGGCGTTGGCCGTCGCCGTCGTCGCCAGCACCGGGATGCCCGCGGGGAGCTCGGTGAGCAGGGTGCGGATGCGCCGGTAGTCGGGGCGGAAGTCGTGGCCCCAGTCGGAGATGCAGTGCGCCTCGTCGATGACCAGCAGCCCGGTCTCGGCCGCGAGCTTCGGCATCACGTCGTCACGGAAGCCCGGGTTGTTCAGGCGTTCCGGCGAGACCATCAGCACGTCGACCTCGCCGGCGGCGACGGCCGCGCGTACGTCGTCCCACTCCTCGACGTTGGAGGAGTTCATCGTCACCGCACGGATGCCGGCACGGGCCGCGGCGTCGACCTGGTTGCGCATCAGTGCGAGCAGCGGCGAGACCAGGACGGTGGCACCGGCGCCGCGGGCCCGCAGCAGCGCGGTCGCGACGAAGTAGACGGCCGACTTGCCCCAGCCGGTGCGCTGCACGACGAGCGCCCGGCGGTGACCGACCACGAGCGCCTCGATCGCAGCCCACTGGTCAGCGCGCAGGACGGCGCTCTCACCCGCGAGCGCCCGGAGGGTGCGTTCGGCGTCGGCGCGCAGGTCGTCCATGTCGCAGTTGTACGCGACCCACCGGACATCGCCGCCCCCCGTCCACAGGCCGCCCTCGCGGATCTGCGTGACGCGGCGTCAGCGCTACCAGAACGGCCCGATGCGAGGTGGGCTGAGCGTGCGAGTCGTTCGCGTACCGCGTTCTGGAAGCGCCGGCACCGCGCAGGCTGGCTGATGCCACCAGCGGCGGCGGGTTCAGACGTCGTACGCGGTCATCACGTGCTTGATCCGGGTGTAGTCCTCGAAGCCGTAGACCGACAGGTCCTTGCCGTAGCCCGAGTCCTTGAAGCCGCCGTGCGGCATCTCGGCGACGATCGGGATGTGGGTGTTGATCCACACCACGCCGAAGTCGAGCGCCCGCGCGAGGCGGGTCGCCCGGCCGTGGTCGGAGGTCCACACCGAGGACGCCAGCCCGTAGCGGACGCCGTTCGCGGCGGCGATCGCCTCTGCCTCGTCGGCCACCCGCTGCACGGTCAGCACCGGCCCGAAGACCTCGGTCTGGCTGAGCTCGTCGCCCTGCTCGAGGCCCGCGACGACGGTCGCCTGGTGCCAGTAACCGCCACCCGGCAGTCCGTCCGGACGGCCGCCGCCGGCGAGCACCTCGGCGTGCGCAGGCACCCGTTCCAGCAGCCCCCTGACGTGCGCCAGCTGCGTCGCGTTGTTGAGCGGCCCGAAGGCGGCGCCGGAGTCGTCCACCAGACCCGGCGCGTTCTCGGCAGCCTGCTCGACCAGCGCGGCGACCAGCGCGTCGTACACCCCGGGCGTCGCGAGGACGCGGGTCGCGGCCGTGCAGTCCTGGCCGGCGTTGAAGTACGCGGCCCCGGCGATGCCCTCGGCCGCCGCAGCCACGTCGGCGTCGTCGAACACGACGACCGGCGCCTTGCCGCCGAGCTCGAGGTGGGTGCGCTTCAGGCCGGCCGCGGCGGCGACCTCGGCGCCGGCCCGGATCGAGCCGGTGATCGACACCATGTCGGGCTCGGGGTGCGCGACCAGCAGCCGGCCGGTGTCACGGTCACCGCACACGACGTTCAGGACACCGGGCGGCAGCACCTCGCCGGCAAGCTGCGCGAGCAGCACGGTCGAGGCGGGCGTGGTGTCGCTCGGCTTGAGCACGACGGTGTTGCCCGCCGCGAGCGCCGGCGCGATCTTCCAGATCGCCATCATCAGCGGGTAGTTCCACGGCGTCACCTGCGCGCAGACCCCGACCGGCTCGCGGCGTACGTAGGAGGTGTGGCCGGCGAGGTACTCACCGCCGCCGCGTCCCTCGAGCAGCCGGGCCGCCCCGGCGAAGAACCGCACCTGGTCGGCGCACTGCGGCAGCTCCTCGTCGGCGGTGAGCTGCCGCGGCTTGCCGGTGTCCCGGCACTCGGCGTCCAGGAGCTCGCTGGCATGCTCGTCGATGAGGTCGGCGAGCTTCAGCAGCGCGCGCTGCCGGTCGGACGGGATCGTGTCGCGCCAGCCGCCGAAGGCACGGCGCGCGGCGGCGAACGCGGAGTCGACGTCCTTCTCGCCGCTCTTCGCCGCCTGCGCGTAGACCTCGCCGGTCGTGGGGTCGAGGACGTCGGTGGTCTCGCCGTCGACCGGCGACACCAGCTCGCCGTCGATGACGTTCTCGAAGGTCTGCATCCGTTGCTCCTACTGTCCGGTGAGGCGGTCGGCGATCCTGGCGACGGGCGAGGTACGAGCGGAGTCGACGTGCGTGGTCTCGACGCGGTCGGCGAGACGGTAGGCCGCGTACGCGGTCCGGACGCCCAGCCACCGCAGCGGCTCGGGCTCCCAGCGGCGCGGCGCCCGTCCCACCCACGGCAGCGCGGTCAGGTCGCTCGCCGTCCCGGTGATCAGGTCGGCGAGGGTACGGCCGGCGAGCGCCGAGGTGGTCACGCCGTCGCCGGCGTACCCGCCCGCCCACGCGAGGCCGGTCGCCGGGTCGGCGCCGACCGACGCGCACCAGTCGCGGGCGACGCCGAGCACGCCGGACCAGGCGGCCGCGGCGTGCGTACCGGCGAGCTGCGGGAAGAGCCGGGCCAGCGTCGACTCGAGCTCGGCGACCGTCGCGCGTGCGGTCTCGCCGCTGTCGTCGGTGCGCGAGCCGTACCGGTAGGGGATGCCGCGACCGCCGATCGCGATCCGGTCGCCGGCGGTGCGCTGCGCGTAGCAGTAGACGTGGGCCTCGTCGCCGAGCGTCGCCCGGCCCTCCCAGCCGACCTCGTCCCAGAACGCCTGCGGCAGCGGGTCGGTCGCGATCATCGAGGAGTTCATCGGGAGCCACGTGCGCCGCTGGCCGGGCAGACCGGCGGTGAACCCCTCGGTCGCCCGCACCACCCAGCCGGCGCGGACGACGCCGCGGTCGGTGACGACCCGGCGGGTGCCGATCTCCCGGACCGTCGTGCCCTCGTGGATCACGGCGCCGCGGCGCTCCGCCGCCTCGGCGAGGCCGCGGACGAGCTTCGCCGGCTGGACCCGCGCGCAGTGCGGGGTGAACGCCCCGACCCGCAGCCCGGCGACGCGGACGTCGCACTCGTCGGGTCCGAGCAGCACGAGGTCCGGGTCATGCGGCTGTTCGGTGGCGACGTGCGCGCGCAGCCGCTGCTCCTGCGCCCCGGTCGTCGCGACGGTCAGCGTCCCGCCGCGGACGAGGTCGGCGTCGATGCCCTCCTCGGCGCAGGTCTTCTCGACGTCGAGCACCTGCTGCCGCATCGCCTCGCCGAGCGCGTCGGCGCCGGTGCCGTACCGGGCTCGCGGTCCGGGCAGCAGCGCCGACAGCCAGCCGCCGTTGCGGCCGCTCGCCCCGAACCCGACCTGCTCGCGCTCCAGCACCACGACGCGCAGCGACGGGTCGGCGCGGAGCAGGTGGTACGTCGTCCACAGGCCGGTGAACCCGGCACCCACGATCGCGACGTCGACCTCGAGGTCGCCCGGCAGCGGCGGTCGCGGGGCCGACGGGCCCAGCTCCGCCTGCCAGTAACCGGGTTGCATGGGTGCTACAGCTGCGCGCTGGCCCGCGAGAGCACGTCGTGCAGGACGCCGACGATCTCGTCGAACTCCGGCTCGCCGCAGATCAGCGGCGGCGCCAGCTGCACGACGGGGTCGCCGCGGTCGTCGGCCCGGCAGTAGAGCCCGGAGCGGAACAGCTCACCGGACAGGAAGCCGCGCAGCAGCCGCTCGGCCTCGTCGTCGTCGAAGGTCTCCTTGGTCGCCTTGTCCTTCACCAGCTCGATGCCGTAGAAGTACCCGGCGCCGCGGACGTCGCCGACGATGGGCAGGTCGAGCAGGGTGTCGAGCTTGGTGCGGAAGAGCTTCTCGTTCTCCCGCACCCGGCCGCACAGATCCTCGCGCTGGAACAGGTCGAGGTTCGCGTTGGCGACGGCGGCGGACACCGGGTGGCCGCCGAAGGTGAACCCGTGCGCGAAGGACTCGGTGCCGGTGAGGAACGGCTCGACGATGCGGTCGCTGGCGATCATGGCGCCGATCGGCGCGTACCCGCTGGTCATGCCCTTGGCGCAGGTGATCATGTCGGGGACGTAGTCGTAGCGGTTGCAGGCGAAGAGCTCGCCGAGCCGGCCGAACGCGCAGATGACCTCGTCGGAGACGAGCAGCACGTCGTAGGTGTCGCAGATCTCCCGGACGCGCTGCCAGTACCCGGGCGGCGGCGGGAAGCAGCCGCCGGCGTTCTGCACCGGCTCGAGGAAGACGACGGCGACGGTCTCGGGACCCTCGGCGAGGATCGCGGCCTCGATCTCGTCGGCGGCCCAGCGGCCGAACCTCTCCTCGTCGTCGGCGAAGTACGGCGCCCGGTAGAAGTTGGTGTTCGGCACCTTGATCGCCGAGGGCACCAGCGGCTCGTACATCTGCTTGGCCTCGGGGATGCCGGTGATCGACAGCGCCCCCATGGTGGTGCCGTGGTAGGCGATGGCCCGGCTGATCGCCTTGTGCTTCATCGGCTTGCCGACGGTCTTGAAGTAGTGACGCGCGAGCTTCCACGCGGTCTCGACCGCCTCGCCGCCGCCGGTGGTGAAGAAGACGCGGTTGAGGTCACCGGGGGTCTCGGCGGCGAGCCGCTCCGCGAGCCGGGCGGCCTGCGGGTGGGCGTAGGACCACAGCGGGAAGAAGGCGAGCGTCTCGGCCTGCGTCGCCGCGGCCTGCGCCAGCTCCTTGCGGCCGTGGCCGGCCTGCACGGTGAACAGCCCCGACAGCCCGTCGAGGTAGCGGTTGCCCTTGTCGTCGAAGACGTAGGCGCCCTCGCCCTTGACGATCATCGGCACGTCGTGGTCGCGGTAGGTCGACAGGCGGCTGAAGTGCGGCCAGAGGTTGGTGCGGGCCGCGGTCGCGAGCTCTCCGTCGCTCACGGCCGGGGCCGGAGCGGCGAGATCGTCGACGGATGCGGTCATGGAGTCCTCCTCGAAGGCGGCCGGGGTCGGCCGCCGTGGTCGTGATCGCCCTCCATGCTCGACCGATCGGCCCAGCAGTGCAAGGTTTCCGCCGAAAGTCGGCCCGAAAACGACGGAATCAGCGGCAAGGACTACCGCACGCCCCACGAGTACGTCTGCTTCGTCAGCCGCAGGTAGACGAACGTCTCGGTCGCCCGGACACCCGGGATCGCCCGGATCGTGTCGTTCAGCAGCGCGAGCAGCGCGTCGTCGTCGACGCAGACCACCTCGGCGAGCACGTCGAACGAGCCGGCGGTCAGGACGACGTAGTCGATGGCGTGGACCGCGGCCAGCGCATCGGCGACGGCGCGGACGTCGCCGTCAACGGACACGCCGATCATCGCCCAGCGGTCGAAGCCCATCCGGTGCGGGTCGGTGACGCCGACGATCTGCACGGTGCCCTCGTCGAGCAGCCGCTGCACCCGCTGCCGCACGGCCGCCTCGGAGAGCCCGACCGCCTTGGCGAGGGTCGCGTACGAGGCCCGGCCGTCGGTCTGCAGCTGCGCGCACAGCTGCTTGTCGACGGCGTCCAGCGGACGTACCCGCGCCGTCATGGCCCCTCGATTCCTGTGCGCTCACCAACGGATCCGACGGAATCCCTTGCTTCCGGGCAGCATCCCGTGGCACCGTCGCCGCGTCCAGCACACACCGGCGTGCGCTCCACCCTCCCGGACGGGCGATCCCGGCCGGGCTCGTAAGACAGGTGCCCATGGCCGCCAGCTCGATGCCGATGCCCGCGAACCCCCGTCTGACGCCCACCGTCTACGAGCCCGCCGAGAAGGGCCTGCGCGGCGGGGCGATCGGCCTGCTCACCTCGATCGTCATCGGGGTCGCCTCGACCGCGCCCGCGTACTCGCTCGCCGCCACGCTCGGCTTCGTGGTGCTCGCGGTCGGCGGCGGGGTCCAGGCGCCGATCATCGTGCTGCTCGCCTTCGTGCCGATCTTCCTCGTGGCGTACGGCTACAAGGAGCTCAACTCGGTCGACCCCGACTGCGGGACGACGTTCACCTGGGCGACCCGTGCGTTCGGGCCGATCACCGGCTGGATCGGCGGCTGGGGCATCGTCGGCGCCGACGTGCTCGTCATGGCCAGCCTCGCGGAGGTCGCCGGCCAGTACGGCTTCCTGCTGTTCAACGCCGACGGCATCGGCAGCAACGGCGCCAGCGGCTACGTGCTGATCGTCGGCATCGTCTGGATCGTGCTGATGACCGCGATCTGCTACCGCGGCATCGAGCTCTCGGCGCGCATCCAGCAGGCGCTGCTGAGCCTCGAGACCGTGATGCTGATCGTCTTCTCGGTGACCGCGCTCGTCCGGGTCGGCACCGGCAACGCGCCCGACGGCCACCTCACGCCGGCGTGGTCGTGGTTCAACCCGCTCGACCTGCACTCGTTCTCGACGTTCGTCACCGCGACCCTGCTCATGGTCTTCATCTACTGGGGCTGGGACTCAGCGGTCGCGTGCAACGAGGAGACGAAGGACAAGACCAGGACGCCCGGGCGCGCAGCGGTGATCTCGACCCTGCTGCTGCTCGGGATCTACGCCCTCGTGACCGTCGCGTCGCAGGCGTTCGCCGGCGTCGGCAGCACGGGTCTCGGCCTCGGCAACTCCGACAACGCCGGCGACGTGCTCAACACGCTCGGTCGCGCCGTGTTCGGCAACGCGGCGATCGGGTCGGTCCTGGTGAAGCTGCTGGTCCTCATGGTGCTGACCTCGGCGTCGGCCTCGACGCAGACGACGATCCTGCCGACCGCGCGGACGACGCTGTCGATGGCGGCATACGGGGCGCTGCCGAAGGTCTTCGCCAGGACCCACCCGCGGTACTACTCGCCGACGACCTCGACGCTCGCGATGGGCGGGGTGTCGATCGTGTTCTACGTCGTCGCCAACTACATCAGCCACGGCAACGTGATCACCGACTCGGTCACGGCCTGCGGCATGCTCATCGGCCTCTACTATGGGCTGACGGGCGTCGCCTGCTTCTGGTTCTTCCGCCAGACGCTGCTGCAGTCGCCACGGGCGCTGCTCGTCCGCGGCGTCATGCCGCTGGTCGGCGGTCTGATGCTGCTGTTCGCGATGGTGTGGAGCGTCTGGCACGACTGGAACTACAACAACACCACGGCGGCGAGCTACACCTCCTGGCACCTGCCGTTCGCGCCGCACAGCCAGGTCGGTGGCGTCTTCATCCTGGGCATCGGGACGATGGTCGTCGGCATCGTCTGGATGCTGTTCATGAAGCTCTCGGGCAAGCCGTTCTTCAAGGGCCAGACCCTCAACCGCGAGACCGAGACGCTGGTCCCCGACGACGGGACGCCGGTCGTGCTCGACCTCACCGGCGGCGACACCAGCGTTCCGGCCAGCTGACACGGTCTCGGCGGCGGCACCTAGCCTGAGGGCGTGGACAGAGCGCGCTCGTTCGGCACCGTCGCGGACACCTACGACCGGGCCCGGCCGCGTACGCCGGACGACGCCGTCGACTGGGTCGTCCCCGCGGGCGCGACCGACGTCCTGGACCTGGCCGCCGGAACCGGGCTGCTGACCCGGCGCCTGGCCGCCCGCGTCCCGCACGTCGTCGCGGTCGAGCCCGACGACCGGATGCGCTCGGTGCTCGCCGAGCGCTCGCCCGAGGTCGACGCGCTGGCCGGCACGGCCGAGGCGATCCCGCTGCCCGACGCCGCCGTCGACCTGGTGACCGTCAGCTCGGCGTGGCACTGGTTCGACACCGCCCGGGCGCTGCCGGAGATCGCGCGGGTGCTGCGGCCCGGCGGCCGGCTCGCCGTCCTCTGGACCGGCCGCGACACCGACGTGCCCTGGCTCCACGAGCTCAACGCACTGCTGCCGCCGCGGCGCGGCGCCCCCAGCCGGGAGCGCCGTCTCGACGTCGGCGGCCAGCCCTTCGGCCCGGTCGAGCACGCCGTGTTCCGGGCGCGGCAGCCCTCCACGGTCGGCACCTTCGTCGAGCAGCTGACGACCTACAGCGAGATGATCACCGCGACCGACGCGGACCGCGAGGCACGTCTCACGGCCGCCCGCGCGTTCCTCGGCGAACGGTTCCCCGACGGGTCGCTCGAGCTTCCCGTGCGCAGCAGCTGCTTCCGCACCACCCGGCGCTAGACACGCATGCCGAGCTCCGCCCGGCGTCGAGAGTGACGTAGACGCGACGACACGCCGCGGCAGTCGCCGTTTCCGTCACTCTCGACACGCGCCGGAGCGAGCACAGGGCCGTCCGAGGTCAGACGCGGTCGTCGGCGAGGGCGAGCAGCCGGTCGAGGATGCGGCCTCCGTCGTAGTGCATGCCGTCGTGCTCGTACTCGTTGGTGAGCCAGATCCGCAGCCCGCGGGTCGCAGCCGCCGTCTGCTCGGAGAACCGCCGCTCCACGTACGCGTCCTCGGCGTAGACGATGGCCGCGGCCGGCACCTCGTTGCGGGCCAGCACGGCCGGGTCGTAGAGCCGCGGCCACGGCCGCGCCGCCAGCAGGTCGGCCGCCTCGCGCAGCGGCGCCAGCGCGGCGAGGTCGGTGAACATCCACGGGAAGATGTGCTCACCGGTGAAGAACTCCGCCGGCCAGTCCTCGGGCATCGTTCGGTCGGCCGACCACCGCGTCGCGACGCCGTCGGCGTAGCAGGCCTCGTGGATCACGGCGTACAGCGGGAAGCGGGGGAACGGCGAGGACCGCTCGACGCCGTGGCGGAAGCCGGGTGAGTCGACCGGCCGGGCGAGCAGGTCGTGCAGCTGCTGCGCGCCGTACTGCATGCCGAGGTCGCCGCCGAGCTGCCGCAGCCGGCCACCGGTGAGCCGGTCCCCGGCGGGGAGCCGTACGTCCTCGGCCTCGAGCTGCGCGACCAGTGCACGCACCCGGTCGCGGTCTGCAGGGAAGCGGGCGTAGTAGCGCTCGTTGCGGCGGCGCTGGGTCGCGTACGTGGCCCGGTAGACCGGGTCGACGCCGTCGTCGCCGAGGTCGATCGGCGGCAGACCGCCGGAGAACAGTGCGCGCCGCAGCCCCTCCGGCGCGAGCGAGAGGTACGCCAGCGTCGTGAAGCCGCCGAAGGACTGGCCGAGCACGGTCCACGGCGGCGAGCCGAGCGCCGCACGCAGCGCCTCGGCGTCGCGCACGATGGCGTCGGCGCGGTGCAGCGCGAGGTGGTCGGCCTGCTGCTGCGGCGTCCCGGCCGGCACGCCGATCGGCGTCGACCTGCCCGTCCCGCGCTGGTCCAACAGCAGCACCCGGAAGTCGGCGAGCGCCCGGTCGAGCCAGCCCGGCTCGCCCTGGCGGCGGATCACGCGCGGCGCCTCCATGCCCGGGCCGCCCTCGAGGAACAGCAGGTACGGCCGGTCGAGGCCGTCGGGCGCGGCGACCTCCTGGGCGTACACGGTGATGGTCGGGCCGGTCGGGTCCGCGTGGTCGAGCGGGACGGTGATCTCGTGGTCGGTCAGGACGAGGTCGCCGGAGTGCATGCGCGCATCCTCTCGCAGCGGATCGGGCCACCAGCCGGCGCCGGTCCCAGGCCTAGTCTGGGGCGGCAACCGCCCGGCGAGGACCTCCGGTGGTCGCGGACCTCAGTCACCCCCCGAGAGCAGGCACCCTTGCACCGCCACGTCACGGCCCAGCTCGTCCTCGACGTCAGCGTCGAGTCGCGCATCGACCTGCAGCTCGCGGTCGCCGACACCGGCCTGCTGACCTCGGAGACGCTGAGCATCGGCGCCGAGACCGGCGAGCTGCCGGTGACCGAGGTGGTCGTCCCCGGCGAGGGTCGGGTGCACCGGTTCGTCGCCCCCACCGGCCGACTGGTGATCTGGTACGACGCGGAGACCGACGGCCGCTCGGGGCCGGAGCTGGTGACCGAGGCCGAGACGGTGGTCTACCGCCGACCCAGCCGCTACGCCGAGTCCGACACCCTCGCCGCCGTCGCGCGCGCCGAGTTCGCGGGCGTCACGCCCGGCCCGCCGCTGCTGGAGGCGGTCTCGTCGTGGGTCGGCCAGCACCTGATCTACATCCCCGGCAGCAGCCGCCCGACCGACGGCGCGGTGGCGACGCTGCTGCAGCGCTCCGGCGTCTGCCGCGACTACGCGCACCTCGTGGTCGCCATGCTCCGCGGCCTCGACATCCCCGCGCGCCTCGCGGCCGTGTACGCACCGGGGCTCGACCCGATGGACTTCCACGCCGTCGCCGAGGCCGCGGTCGACGGCCGGTGGCGGGCGGTCGACGCGACCCTGCTCGCCCCGCGGGAGAGCCTGCTGCGGATCTGCACCGGCCGCGACGCCGCGGACACGGCGTTCCTCTCGACGTACGAGGGCGTGCTGAGCCTCGTCAGCACCGAGGTCACCGCGACGGTCGACCCGTCGCTCCCCTCCGAGAACGTCGAGGCGCTGGTCTCGATCGGGTGAGGCTCACGCCTCGAAGCGGTAGCCCATCCCGGGCTCGGTGAGCAGGTGCCGCGGCCGGGACGGCTCGTCCTCGAGCTTGCGGCGCAGCTGCGCGACGTAGATCCGCAGGTAGCTCGGGTCGGTGTGGCCCGGGTCGCCGCGCAGCAGCGTCAGCAGCCGTCGCTGCGTGATGAGCCGCCCGGGGTTGCGCAGCAGCGCCTCCAGCAGGTGCCACTCGGTCGGCGTGAGGTGGACCGCGGCGCCGCGGCGGACGACGGTCTTCGCCGCCAGGTCGACGGTGACGTCGCCGAACGCGACCGACTCGACCTGGTCGCGGTGCGCGCGGCGGGTCGCGGCGCGCAGCCGGGCGAGCAGCTCCGGCATGTCGAACGGCTTCGTGACGTAGTCGTCGGCGCCGTGGTCCAGCGCGGTCACGGTGTCGCTGCTGCCGGCCCGCGCCGAGAGCACGACGATGGGGACGGCCGACGCCGTCCGGAGCGCACGGATGACGTCGAGGCCGTCCAGGTCGGGCAGCCCGAGGTCGAGCAGCACCACGTCGACCTCGCCGCCGGCGGCGTGGGTGAGGGCGGTCGTCCCGTCGGGTGCCTCGAGGACGTCGTAGCCGCGCGCGGTGAGGTTCAGCGCGAGCGCGCGCAGGATCTGCGGCTCGTCCTCCACGACCAGCACCCGCGTCACGCCGGCACGCGGACCGGGACGGCGGACGTCGTGGGCGGTTCGCTCAGCGCGCCAGCGCACCCATCGGGTCCCACGCCGGCAGGACGATCGGCGCGGCGCCGAGCTGCTGCCGCAGCGCCTCGGGCAGAGCGGATGTGGGAGCGGCGATCTCGTAGACGTAGTCGTCGAACCAGGAGTCGTTCATCGTGTAGAAGCCGTCGCGGCCCTTGTCCGAGCCCCAGCTGTTCTCGACCCGCCAGCGGCGCGGCCGGCCGTCGACCAGGTCGACCCCGGTGAAGAGCATCGCGTGGGTCATGGCGGTCTCGTGGTAGGTCAGCCGGCCGACGCGGTCGAGGGTGAACGCCGTCTCGTACACGGCGGGCAGGTCGTAGAGCCGCGCATCCCAGAGCGCGTCCTCGTTGCTCATCATCGGGGCGACGTCGCAGCCGAACCAGACCGGCTCGCCGGCCTGCAACCGTTCGATCGCGACCCGCTTCATCTCCGCGATCTCGACGTTGAGGTACGTCACCGGCGGCGCGCCGAGCACGTTGCCGAGCCGGTCGACGGTGAAGGTCTTCCCGATGGGGCTCGAGGGCCGCGGGTCGTGCACCAGGCAGGCGTAGTCGGCGAGCGGGAGCGTGACGTACTTCGCCGCGAACTCCTGCGGGGTCAGCGACCCGTCGCGGTGGAAGACCTTGTCGCTGTCGGTCCACTGCCAGTCGAACCGCTCCGGCGGGGTGCCGAGGTGGATGCAGAGGATCTTGTAGACGGTCGCCATGATCTCGCCCTTGCGCGCCCGCGCCTCGTCGACGCCGGCCGCCTCGCGCAGCGACTTCGCGCCCTGCCGCAGGACGGTCCGGAGCACGGTGTTCATGCGGCCGGTGTTCGACGAGCTCTGCGTCTCGGGCATGAACGCCTTCGGCACCAGCCCGTGCTTGCTCACCACCGCCACGAACATGTTCCACTGCCCGCCGTCCTCGGCCATCGAGTCCAGGACGTACGCGACGGTGCGGTCGTCGACGTCGCGGTCGGCGGTGTCGATCACCGCCTCGAGGGCGTAGTTCGCGCGCTCGAGCTTGTCCCAGAACATCGCGTGGTTCTGCGAGAACTCGAAGTCCTTGAGGTTCATCGCCTGCATCGCGCCGACCCGCAGCAGGTTCAACCCGGCGAACAGCCAGCAGCGGCCGCTGTGCTCCTGGTTGGTGACCTTCCAGTCGTCGAGGCGCGTGGAGAAGCTGTGGTCGGTGCTGTTGAGCAGCTCGCGGTCGATGGCGACGTCGTCGAGCTTCACCTGCGTCACGGCGTTCTGCATCAGCCGCAGGTGGTCGTTGCTGACGAACTCCTTGCGGAGCAGCGCCAGGTCCTCGTTGATCACCGTCTGGTCCATGCCGCTCCTCACCCCGGGCCGGTCTCCTCGACGACCAGAGGCTACCGGTACGCAGGCCCCCGCGGCAGCACGATCTTCCTCACCCGGCCACCGCGGAAGCCGGGGAGCCCGCGCCGGGTTCGGGTCACCGTGACCGACCTCGACTTCAGCTACTCCAACGTCAGCGATCGCCAGGCCGGGCCGCTGCTGACGATCGCGCGGCGGGTGGTCCCCGGCTTCGGCGAGGTCGGCGCGCAGGTCCTGCCGTATGCGCAGGAGTGGCGCCGCCGCAACCTCGAGGCGCTGCGACGGAGCGGTCCGCTCTGGGTCGTGCTGGGCGACTCGCTGTCGCAGGGGATCGGCGCGTCCTCGGTCGACGCCGGCTGGGTGCCGCGGGTGCTCGCGCAGCTCCCCGCTGAGCTGCGGGTCGTGAACCTGTCGGTGAGCGGCGCGCGGACGCAGGAGCTCATCGACCGGCAGCTGCCGGCGCTCGCCGCCCTCGGCGTCGACCCGGCCGTCGTCACCGTGATGATCGGCAGCAACGACATGATCCGGCGCCGCTACCGCGACGCGCTGCCCGAGCGGTTCGCCGACCTGCTGCGGCGCGTCCCGGCCGGGTCGCTGGTCGCCACGATGCCCGACGTCGAGCGACCGCTCGCGGCCTCCTTGAACGCGGTCGCCGCCGCGGCCGGTCGCGGCATCGTCGGGGTCCCGTACGCGGGAGGGCGGGGAAACCGGGCCGCCGACCGCTTCCACCCCAACGACGAGGGATACCGCGGGATGGCCGAGCCGTGGGTACCCGCCGTCGCGGCGGCGCTGGGGCGGCGCGTACCCGGGGCCGGGGAATCGGGGGAAACCCTCGATCAGGGCCGAGGGTGATCATCGGGCTAGACCGGGAGGTCAGGAAGCCCTAACCTTCCGGCACTTTCCACTTTCCACCGGCGGAACCCCCAGGAGACCGTGATGGCACAGCCCGACCTCAAGACAGTCAGCACAGTGGAGTGGGGCATCATCGGCGGCGCGTTCGTCGCGTTCATCGGCCTCTTCTTCCACGCCTACGGCGTGAGCTTCAAGGGAGACGCAGCGTTCGGCGGCAGCTTCGGCGGCCACCTCTCCGGCTGGCACTTCGCCGGCCTCTGGCTGCCGGTGTTCCTGCTCCTCGCCGCCGCCGCCCTCGTCGCCGTACGACGGTTCCGCGGCGACCTGATCCCCTCGACCCTGCCCGTCGGCACCCGCGTCGTCGTCGCCGGCGTCGCCGCCGTCGCGACGCTGATCATCATCATCCGCGTCGTCAGCTACCCCGGCAGCCCGGGCGACGGCGTCAGCGCCGGCGCCTCCTTCGGCTCCTACCTGATCCTCGCGGCAGCCGTCGTGGCGACGGTGTTCGCGGTCCTCGACTTCCGCGCCTCCGGCGAGAAGCTGCCGGCACTGCCGGCCCGCCCGACGAACAACACCCCCACCACCTGAGCGGCGGACCTCAGGCCGGTATGCGGCCGAGCAGGCTGCGCGCCGCAGCGATGGCGTGCTCGCGGTCGTAGGTCAGCACGTAGTCGAACCGTGGGTCGGCGGGGTCGCTGCCCAGCGCCTCCTTGGCGATGAGCGCGCCCGCGAAGTGCGGGCCGACGACGACGAGGTCCCACTCGTAGACCAGCGGGTCGGAGGCCGCGAGCGCCATCCCGCGTACGCCGTCGGCGGGCGAGGCCGGCATGTCGACGCCGAGCACGGCGACGAAGGCGGCGTGGGCGCCGATCTCGCCGTACCGGCGTGCGGTAGCCGGGGTGAACCGCGACTCGTCCTGGAACGCCCCGACGACCACGCACGCGGTGCCGGCCGACATGGCCTGCTGCTCGAGACGCAGGGACACGGCCAGCAGCTGCCGCCGGTCGGCCGTGCGGATCGAGCGGTCGTCGTCGATGACGTCCCACGGGGTGCCCGGCGCCGCGACGACGGGCGTGGGCTCCAGGTCGAGGTGGGCGTAGACGCGGTGCGCCTCGAGCGGCCCCGGGCGGCCGAGGTACCAGCCCTGGCCGAGCGTCGCGCCGAGCGAGCGTGCCAGCGTCAGGTGCTCGGCCGTCTCGATGCCCTCGGCGAGGACGATCGCCCCGGTCCGCTCGCACTGGGCGAGGACGGCGTTGACGATCTCGGCGACATCGTCCGGCGTGCGCTGCTCGAGCAGGCGGAGGTCGAGCTTGATGATGTCCGGCGCCAGCAGCGGGAGCAGCGCGAGCGACGCGCGGTCCGCCCCGACGTCGTCGACGGCGATGCGCCAGCCGCTCTCCCGGACGCGGTTGACGTTGTGCAGCAGCTCGGCCGGGTTCGCGGTCAGGGAGCGCTCGCTCACCTCGAGGACGACGGTGACGCCAACGTCGGAGAGCGCCTCGGCGGTCGGGTCGAAGCCGGGGGCGACCGGCGTCGCCAGACCCTCCGGCTCGGCGTTGACGAACAGCGAGGACGGGGCACGCAGCCCCGCGTCGAGGGCACCCATGAGGGCGCTGCGGCGGCAGGCCCAGTCGAGCAGGCCGACCTTGTCGAACCGGCGGGCGGTCGCGAACAGCTGCGCGGGCGTGGCGAGCGGGCTGTCGGCCGGACCGCGTACGAGGGCCTCGACGCCGACCGGCACCATCCGCTCGAGGTCCATGATCGGCTGGTAGACCGAGGAGAGCTGCTCCTCGCGCAGGATCGTGGAGATCTCCGCGCCGGCGCTGTCGAGCAGGGCACTCCGTTCGATGGTCACGCTCAGGTCTTCGGCGCCGCCCCGGACCCCCTTGATCGGCATCACCCTCCGCCGAACGGGTGGTGCCGCCCGCGTCCGTCCGGCGCCGCCGACCGGCCCCGCGCGCCGCGCCGACGGAGCAGACTCCCGACGCCGACCGCGTACGCCACCGATGAGGGAGCCATGAGCCACGACCTGAGCACCGTGCTGACCGACGTCCACTTCCTGGAGTGCCCGCGCTGGCACGACGGCCGGCTCTGGGTCGTCGACTTCTACGCCCACCAGGTGCTCTCGGCTGCCGAGGACGGCAGCGACCGCCGGGTCGAGGCCGACGTGCCGCAGCAGCCGTCCGGCCTCGGCTGGCTGCCCGACGGCCGGCTGCTCGTCGTGTCGATGCGCGACCACCGGATCCTCCGGCGCGAGCACGACGGCTCGCTCGTCACCCACGCCGACCTCAGCGACCACGTCAACGGTCACCTCAACGACATGGTCGTCGACCGTCAGGGACGGGCGTACGTGGGGAACTTCGGGTTCGACCTGACGTCCGGGACCACGATCGAGCCGACGGCGCTGTTCCGCGTCGACCCCGACGGCAGCATCACCCACGTCGCCGAGGACCTGTGGTTCCCCAACGGCAGCGTGATCGTCGACGACGCGCTGCTGCTGGTGGACGAGACGTTCGGCAACCGGGTGTCGGCGTTCGACATCGCCGCCGACGGCAGCCTCGGCCCCCGTCGTACGTGGGCGGAGTTCGGGCCACTGCCCAGCCGGCAGCTCGCCGAGGCGATGGGCCAGCTCGTCGTCGCCCCCGACGGCTGCGGTCTCGACGCCGAGGGTGCGCTGTGGATCGCGGACGCGGCGCACGGCAGGGCGGTCCGGGTCCTGGAGGGCGGCGAGATCGTCGACGAGGTCGCGACCGGCGCCGGCGTCTTCGCCTGCATGCCCGGCGGCGCCGACGGCCGGACGCTGTTCCTGTGCTCCGCGCCGGACTTCGACGAGCACGCGCGCTCCGCCGCGAGGGAGGGTCGGCTGCTCTCGACCCGCATCGACGTCCCGCACGCCGGCCGGCCGTAGCGCTCAGCGCGGGGCGAACAGCTCCGTCTCGCCGGAGCGGCCGCGCAGCGTGACGCGTCGGAGGCCGACCCAGCACGCGGCCTCGGCGCCGCCGGCGAGGGCGATGCTCTCGCCGGTCGCGAGCAGACCGCCGGGCTCGTCCTTCGCCAGCTCGGCGAGCCGGGCCGCCTGGTTCACCGGGTCGCCGATCACGGTGTACTCGAAGCGGCGCTCGTCCCCGATGTTGCCGGCGACCGCGCGCCCGGCGGCCACGCCCGTCCCCGACCGGCACTCAGGCACCTCGGCGCGGAGCCGCTCGGCGATGGTCCGGACGGCCGCGAGGGCGTGGCCGGCCGGGTCGTCGAGCTCGAGCGGCGCCCCGAAGACCGCGAGCGCTCCGTCGCCCTGGAACTTGTTGATGATCCCGCCCTGCCGCTCGACCTCGTCGACGATGACGCTGAAGAAGCGGTTGAGCAGGGCGACGACCTCGGCCGGCGATCTGCTCTCCGCGAGTGCCGTGGACCCGACCAGGTCGATGAACGCCGCGGCGACGTCGCGCTCCTCGCCACCGAGCTCGGGCGGCGACGCGAGCGCCGCCCGGGCGACGTCCTGACCCACCTGCCGGCCGAACAGGTCACGCAGCTGCTCGCGCTCGCTGAGGCCGGCGGCCATCAGGTTGAAGCCGGTCTGCAGCTCGCCGAGCTCCGTCGCGTCGTAGACGACGACCCGGGTCTCGAGGGCGCCGCGCTCGACCTCGCGGAGCCCGGCGCGTACGCCCCGCAGCGGCGCGACGATCGCGTTGCCGCTGAGCAGCGTGAGCAGCAGGCCGAAGGTCAGGGTGACGGCGCCGAGCGCGAGGATCGTGACGTCGATGCGGTCGGGGGAGACGTCCTGCCGCTGGAGGGCGAAGATCGCGACGGTCATCAGGCCGGCCAGCGGTACGCCTGACCCGAGCGCCCAGGCCAGCACCGTCCGCCCCCGAACGCCGAGGATCCGGCGCCGCGGCGGGGTCCCGGCGACCAGCGCCCGCGCGGCGATCGGCCGGAGCGCGAACTCGCTCAGCAGGTAGGCGTTGGCGCACACGACGATCCCGCCGTACGCGATGGGGAAGGCGACGCGGGCGGCGTTCGACGGGTCGAGCACGGCGTAGCAGGTGGTGAACAGCACGAGCGCGCCGACCCACAGCGCGCCCTGCAGCGTCGTGAGCTGCCGCGGCACGACCAGCGTCGCCTGCAGGTCATGGATGGTCGGCACGGCGCCGTCGAGCGCCCAGCGCAGGTTGCGCCGGCCGAGGACTGTGCCGCTGACCGCGCCGAGGACCAGCGCGCCGACCACGTAGAGCGGCAGCACGACCGCGTTGACGACGAGCAGCCGCCGGACGAAGACCGAGTCGCCCGGGATGACGACGAGGATCAGGACGACCACGACGACCGCGCCGACGATGTTCGCCAGCAGGATCGAGCCGGTCAGCAGCAGCTGCACCCGCACCCGCTGGCTGCCGACGCTCTCGGTCGCATCCCCGAGCAGCCGTGACCCCAGCGGGCTCTCGGCGGTCACGGGGCGAATGTAGCGACCGGGTGCGAGGCGCCGGAGCGCCTCGCACCGCTGGGTCAGCCCTTGCTGGCGATGAAGCCGGCCTCGAGGTCGGCCAGGATGTCGGCGATGTTCTCGAGCCCGACCGAGAGCCGTACGAGGCCCGGTGTGACGCCGGTGGTGGCCTGCTCCTCGGGCGTCAGCTGCGAGTGCGTCGTCGACGCCGGGTGGATCACCAGGCTGCGGACGTCGCCGATGTTCGCCACGTGCGAGTGCAGGTCGAGCCCCTCGACGAAGCGCTTGCCGGCCTCGAGACCGCCCGCGATCTCGAACGACAGCACCCCGCCGACGCCCCGCGGGGCGTACTTCCGCGCCCGGTCGTACCAGGGTGAGCCGGGCAGGGACGCGTAGTTGACCGACTCGACCTCGGGCCGCTCGAGCAGCCACTCGGCGACCTGCTGCGCGTTGGCGACGTGCCGCTCGACCCGCAGGCTCAGCGTCTCCAGGCCCTGCGCCAGCAGGAACGCGTTGAACGGCGAGATGGCGGAACCGAGGTCGCGCAGCAGCTGGACGCGCGCCTTGAGGATGAACGCGAGGTTGGCGCCGAGCGCCGAGCCGACGCCGAGGTCCTGGGCGAAGGTCACGCCGTGGTAGCTCGGGTCGGGCTGGTTGTAGTTCGGGTAGCGGGCCGGGTCCTGCGCGAAGTCGAAGGTCCCGCCGTCGACGATGACGCCGCCGACCGCCGTGCCGTGCCCGCCGAGGTACTTCGTCGCCGAGTGCACGACGATGTCGGCGCCGTGCTCGAGCGGCCGGATGAGGTACGGCGTCGCCACCGTGTTGTCGACGACGAGCGGCACGCCCGCGGCGTGGGCGACGCCCGCGACACCGGCGATGTCGAGGACGTCGATCAGCGGGTTGGAGATCGTCTCGGCGTAGAACGCCTTGGTGTTCGGCTGCACCGCGGCGCGCCACTGCTCGAGGTCGTCCGGCTCGTCGACGAACGAGACGGTGATCCCCATCTTCGGGAACGTGTAGTGCAGCAGGTTGTAGGTGCCGCCGTAGAGCCGCGAGCTCGAGACGACGTGGTCACCGGCCTCCGCGATGTTCAGCAGCGCGATGGTCTCCGCGGCCTGGCCGCTGGCGGTGAGCAGGGCGCCGACGCCGCCCTCGAGCGAGGCGATGCGGTCCTCGACCGCGGCCTGCGTCGGGTTCATGATCCGGGTGTAGATGTTGCCGAACTCCTTGAGCGCGAACAGGTCGGCCGCCTGCTGCGTGGAGTCGAACGTGTACGAGGTGGTCTGGTAGATCGGCAGCGCCCGCGCATGGGTGGTCGGGTCGGGGCTCTGGCCGGCGTGGATCTGACGGGTCTCGAAGGACCAGGCATCGCTCATGGGTGCGTCTCCAAGGACGTGGTGGGGGTGTCGGCGGCGGACCAGCTCGCGCGCAGACAGGCAGCCGACACGACCCGACCCAGGTCGAGGTACAGACGCTTCACCAGCAGCACGGCCGAAACACTACCAGCGCGGTCGCCTTTGTCGGCATCCTGTTTCGGCGGGGCGGCGGTCAGGTGGAGGCGGCGTAGATCGCGGCCACCGAGCGCTCCAGGGTCCGGTCGAACTCCTCGTCGGACTGCTGCGCGGTCAGCCCCTCGAGCAGCGCGCGGGAGAAGCTGGCGATCAGCGTGCCGTCGGCGGCGAGCCGTTCGCAGGCCTCGTCGCGGGGGTAGCCGCCGGACAGCGCCACGACCCGCAGCGTCTGCGGTGCGGCGGCCAGCGGCGCGTACAGGCCTGGCTCCGTCGGGATCGTGATCTTGAACAGGTACGGCGTCGCCGGAGGGACGTCGGCCAGCCGCTCGAGGCAGCCGGCGAGCAGCAGCTGCTCCGCCTCGGCCTTGGTCTCGGAGTGGATGCTCACCTCCGGCTCCAGGATCGGCACGAGGCCGGCGGCGGCGATCTGCGCCGCCACCGCGAACTGCTGGTCGACGACCGCGGTGATCCCGGCCGGGTCGGCCTCGTGGATCACCGAGCGCATCTTGGTGCCGAACATGCCGAGGTCGACCGCGGCCTGGAGCGTGTCCGCCAGCTGCGGGATCGGCTTCATCAGCTGGACGCCGTGGGCGGTGTCCTCGGTGCCCTTGTCGACCTTGACGAAGGGCACGATGCCCTTCTGCTCCCACAGGAAGTCGCCGGTCTGCAGCCCGTCGACCTGCCGGTGCATCGTCTGCTCGAAGAGGATCGCCGCGAGCAGCCGGTCGCTGCCGATCGCGGTGCTGCGGACGACCCGCGACCGCATGGCGTGCATGAGGTCGTACATCTCCTCGTCGGAGGAGTAGCTGCCTTCGTCGATGCCGTACTCGGCGAGCGCCTTCGGGCTCGACCCGCCGCTCTGGTCCAGCGCCGCGAAGAACCCGGCGCCGCGTGCGATGCGTACCTGCTGCGCTTCGTTCATGCCACGGGCCTTCCCGGGCGAGCGCACCTCCAAGACACCGCGCGGCCGACGGCCCTCAGGCCAGGAGGCGGTCGGGTCGGGCGAGGACCGCCCCGCCACGGCGGCGGAGCAGCGCGAGCAGGGTCCCCTCGAGGTCCTCGAGCGCGTCGGGGCCCGGGTGGTCGCGCCGGCCGCCGGGCTCGAGCACGACCACGTCGGCCGGTTCGGGCGGCGCGCCCGGCAGCCGGAACCGCTGCCAGCGCCAGGGCACGACCTCGTCCAGCCGGCGGACCGAGCCGTCCAGCCGCCGCAGGCGGGGCGAGGGCAGCCGCGGTCCCGACGGCGGGCGCGGTCCGCCGCGGCGCAGCCACGAGCCGAGCCACGGCGTGCGGGCCGCGCCGCGCAGCAGCGCGTCGCGCTCCCGCGCATGACCGGTCGACACGATCGCGCCGAGCAGCCGGGAGAGCCGCAGGACCTGGCGTACGTGGGCGCGGCGCTCGGCCTCCCACGCGCCCAGCGGGTCGGTCTCCCGGGGCCCGCCCCGGCACAGCTCGCTCAGCCGCCAGGCCAGCTGGGCCGCGTCGCGGATGCCCGCGCCCATCCCCTGGCCGGCGAACGGCGGCATGGTGTGGGCGGCGTCCCCGGCGAGGAAGATCCGTCCCGACCGCCAGGAACGGGCGATCCTGGCCTGGAACTGGTACACGATCTGACGGACGATCTCATGGGTCTGCGGCGTGACCTTCCACTCCTCGAGCAGGCGCCAGGCGGCCGGCGGCTGCTCC
>CAJCIY010000256.1 GCA_903970495.1 Candidatus Melainabacteria bacterium
CCGAGCGTCGTGGCGTGACCGTCACGCAGCCGCTCGATCACGAGCCAGCCGAGCATCGCCGCTGCGGTCGCGGTGTTGGTGGTGAGGAACGGGACTGCGCCGGCGGCCGCCCCGAGGCCGGATCCGGCGTTGAACCCGAACCAGCCGAACCACAGCAGACCGGCACCGAGGAGCACGAACGGCACGTTGTGCGGCCGCATCTGCTCGCGCGGCCAGCCCTTGCGACGGCCGAGCACCAGGCACATCGCGAGCCCGGCCGCGCCGGCGTTCGCGTGGACCACCGTGCCGCCGGCGAAGTCCTCGGCGCCGAGCTTGAAGAGCCAGCCGTACGGGTCGAACACCCAGTGCGCCACCACGGCGTAGTCCGCGATCGACCAGAGCGTGATGAAGATGCAGAAGGGGGCGAACTTCCAGCGGTCGGCCGTCGAACCGACGATCAGAGCGGGCGAGATGATCGCGAACATCAGCTGGAACGCCACGAAGACGTACAGCGGGATGGTCAGGCCCTCACCCGGCACGCCCTGCGCCGTGTGCGCGAGGCCCGCGAAGTGGAACCCCCCGATGAAGGCGTTGCCGTTCGGGCCCCAGCCCTTGTCGAAGGCCAGGCTGAAGGTGAACGCCACCCACAGGACGCTGACGATGCCCATGCAGAAGAAGTTCTGCATCAGCATGCCGAGCGCGTTCTTGGACCGGACCATGCCGGCGTAGAAGAACGCCAGGCCGGGGGTCATCAGCAGGACGAGCGCGGAGCTCGCGAGCAGCCAGGCGGTGTCACCCGTGTCGTAGACGCAGGTGCCGTCCTTGGCGTACTCGGAACAGGCGTAGGGGTCATCGGCGGCGGCCGCAGTGTGGTGCGCGACGGTCAGCGACGCGTGGAGCAGCGATTGCACAGGCACTCCTCTTTCGGGGGGTGGACGACGCCGGAGCGTGCTGCACCCGTGTTTCACCGAACGACGCGCAGTGTTTCCAGCCGGTGAACTGCCGGGGTTGGCGGCGAGGTCACAGCCAGCGCTGGTCCGAGCGGCCTAGTCCCCGTCCGTCGGGTCAGGAGGTGGCGGGCACACCGAGGATCGCGTCGACGAAGGCCTCCGGCTCGAACGGCGCGAGGTCGTCCGGGCCCTCGCCGAGCCCGACGAGCTTCACCGGGATGCCCAGGCTCCGCTGCACCGCGACGACGATGCCGCCCTTGGCCGTGCCGTCGAGCTTCGTCAGCACGATGCCCGTCACGGTGACGGCCTCGGTGAACACCCGCGCCTGCACCACGCCGTTCTGCCCGGTCGTCGCGTCGAGGACGAGCAGGACCTCGCCGACCGGTGCCTGCTTCTCGACGACCCGCTTGACCTTGCCCAGCTCGTCCATCAGACCGGTCTTGGTGTGCAGCCGGCCGGCCGTGTCGATGAGGACGGTGTCCGCGCCCGAGTCGGCGCCCCGCTTGACCGCGTCGAAGGCGACGCTGGCCGGGTCGCCGCCCTCGGGGCCGCGGACGACCTCGGCGCCGACCCGCTCGCCCCAGGTCTGCAGCTGGTCGGCCGCCGCCGCGCGGAAGGTGTCGGCCGCGCCGAGCACGACGCTGCGACCGTCGGCGACGAGGACCCGCGCGAGCTTGCCGCACGTCGTCGTCTTGCCGGTCCCGTTGACCCCGACCACCAGGACCACGGCCGGTACGCCGTCGGCGGGCGCCGTGGCGAGCGACCGGTCGGTGCTCGTCCCGACCTGGGCGAGCAGCTCGTCGCGCAGCAGCTGCCGCAGCTGGTCGGGCGTGCGTACCCCGAGCACGCGGGTCTTGTCCTTCAGCGCCGCGACGACCTCGCCGGTCGCGGCGACGCCCAGGTCGGCGGCGAGCAGGGTCTCCTCGACCTCGTCCCACGCGTCGTCGTCGAGGTGGTCGCGGCTCAGCACCGCGAGCAGCCCGCGGCCGAGCGTGCCCTCGCTGCGGGAGAGGCGGTCGCGCAGCCGTACGAGCCGGCCGGCGGTCGGGTCGGGGACCTCGAGTGCAGCGGTTGCCGTCGTCGTGGAGGCCCCCGCCGCCGGGGCCGTCAAGGACGGGTCCGTCGTCGCCGAGCCGGGCGCTGCCGCGGTCGTACCGGCCGGTGCGTCGACGGTCGCCGTGGGCGCCGCGGGCCGGACCGGGCGACGGCGGCGGTTCCGGACACCGGATGCGACGAAGCCGGCCGCCGTCACGACGGCCACCGCCGCGACGACGATGATCAGGATCAGCAGGTCCACGGCGAGGATCCTGTCAGGCGCTGTCCGCCCCGGCGTCCCCCGCGTACGGCTACACCGCTCGACCTTGTGCAGCGATGCCAGGCGGAGGTCGGCTGCACAAGGTCGAGCCAGAGCTTCGGACGCGGGCGGTCAGGCGGGGGTGGGCTCCCGCAGCCGCTGGCTGATCACGGCGGAGATCCCGTCGCCGCGCATCGACACCCCGTAGAGCGCGTCGGCGATCTCCATCGTCCGCTTCTGGTGCGTGATGACGATCAGCTGGCTGCGCTCCCGCAGCGCGTCGAGGCACTGCAGCAGCCGCTGCAGGTTGCGGTCGTCGAGCGCGGCCTCGATCTCGTCGAAGACGTAGAACGGCGACGGCCGGGCGCGGAAGATCGCCACCAGCAGGGCGATGGCCGCCAGCGACCGTTCGCCGCCGGACAGCAACGACAACCGGCTGACCTTCTTGCCGGCCGGCCGCGCGTGGACCTCGATGCCGGTCGCCATCAGGTCGTCGGGCTCGGTCAGCTCGAGGTGTCCGCTACCGCCCGGGAACAGCGTCGCGAAGACGTCCTCGAACTCGCGGGCGGTGTCCTCGTACGCGGCCCGGAAGACCTCCTCGATGTGGGCGTCGACCTCGCGGACGATGCCCAGCAGCTCGCGGCGGGTCCGGGTCAGGTCCTCGAGCTGCCCGGCGAGGAACGCGTGGCGCTCCTCCATCGCCGAGAACTCTTCGAGGGCGAGCGGGTTCACCCGTCCCAGCTGGGTCAGCTGCCGCTCCGCCTGGGCGGCCCGGCGGGTCTGCACCTCCCGGTCGTACGGGACCGCCCGGACGTCGTCGGCGGCGTCCGCGTCGGGCGGGACCTCGAGGTGCGGCCCGTACTCGGCGAGCAGGGTGTCGGCGTCGACGCCGTGCTCCTCCGCCGCCCGCTGCTCGAGCGCCTCGACGCGCAGCCGGTGCTCGGTGCGGGCGACCTCGTCGCGGGCTGCTGCGTCGCGCAGCACGTCGTGCTCCTCGGCGAGCGTCCGCACCTCGGTACGCACCGCCAGCAGGTCGCCCTCGCCCGCGGCGCGCAGCTCCGCCGCCCGGTCGCGGCGCTCGGCCGCCTCGGTGAGCGAGGGCTCGGCGACCGCGACCGCTCGTGCGGCGGTGTCGGCGACCTCGGCCGCAGCGCTCGCCGCGGCGGCGCGGCGCTCGGCGCGGGCGGCGAGCGCCGCACGGG
>CAJCIY010000257.1 GCA_903970495.1 Candidatus Melainabacteria bacterium
CCCCCGGGGTCGGGAACACCGGGGCCTGGCCGTACGCTGTGCCCCCTCTGGCGGGAGGATCGTGGTTCCGTCAGCACGGTGAGTGCCTCCGGAAGCCGGGCACAACCGCCGCGTCCGCCGCGTTGAGCGGGGCGAACGTGGACAGACGCCGACCGGCCGTCCGCAGCGACGACGTCCACGCACGAGCACGCGCACGCAGACCGATCCCGAAGACCCGATCACGAAGACCGAGCACGACATCCGTACCGCGACACCGGGCACCACGCCCGCTCTGGCCGCCACACACTGGGAAGCGAGACCTCCGTGGCCACTGACTACGACACCCCCCGCACCAACCACGACGAAGAGCAGACCGAGCAGTCCCTCGAGGCGCTGAAGGCCCGCCGCAACGAGTCCGCGGCCGATCTCGGTGACGACGCCGACCCGTTCGAGGCCGAGCTCGACCTCCCCGGCGCCGACCTCGGCGACGAGGAGCTGGCGATCCGCGTCATCCCCAAGCAGGACGACGAGTTCACCTGCACCAGCTGCTTCCTGGTCCACCACCGCAGCCAGCTGGCCAACGAGAAGCGCCGGATCTGCCGAGACTGCGCCGCCTGAACGACCTCGCGTGCAGGACCGTCGCACGCCGCCTCACGAGAACGGCCCCTGATCTGCGTCTCCGCAGGTCAAGGGCCGGTTTCGTGAGTGGACGCTACAGGGATTGAACCTGTGACCTCCTCCGTGTCAGGGAGGCGCTCTCCCGCTGAGCTAAGCGTCCGGATGCGGGTCTCGCTTCTGTTCTCGGGTCTCGTTCCGGTCCTCGCCGAGGTGGAGACGGGATTTGAACCCGTGTACACGGCTTTGCAGGCCGTTGCCTCGCCTCTCGGCCACTCCACCGGGTCCTGCCGGCTCCGCCGCACGGTCGCGACGCGGCCGACGGGCCGACCACCCCCCGAGGGGTGCTCCGAGCGGAAGACGGGATTCGAACCCGCGACCCTCACCTTGGCAAGGTGATGCTCTACCACTGAGCCACTTCCGCGCGGCCGTCGATCCGGGGTCGCAACGCGGTGGCTGCGCCTGTCTCAACGGCGGCAGTCACCATACCAACAAACGGCGCGCGTCAGTCCGCCGCGCCGCTCCAGAGCAGCAGCGCGAGCTCGGCGTCGAGGTCGACGTGGTCGCTCTCGTGTCCCGTCGGCACGACCGCGTACGTCTGGGTCAGGAAGTCGACGAGGCCGTCGCGGGGGGCCTCGAACTGTGCGGAGCCCGAGGGCGAGCTGAGCGAGAGGCAGACCCCGGCGCCGTCGTCCCGCGTCGGCCACACCCGGACGTCGCCGCTCCCGGCCTCGCCGTGGACGCCCTCGGTCAGCAGCTGCCGGGCGAACGACCACGCGACGACCTCGTCACCGCCGGTGTGGAACCCCACGTGGACCGCGTACGGGTCGGCGCTGTCGTACTGCAGCCGGGCCTCGACGGGGATCGACCGCGCACCGGGGACCTGCAGGCGCAGCTCGAGGTCGGCGGTGACGGAGGTGGTGGGGCGCGAGGTCATGGGTGCTCTCCAGGTGCTCTCACCGCGGCGGGACGCCGACGACGTGTGGTCCAACGGCCTGGTCGTACGCAGGTGACGGTCGGCCGCCGTACTGCGTCCGGAGTCACCCGTGCGGGCGAGACATACCCGTCAGTAACCGGACAAGTCGTCCCCGTCAGGGTGAGACCGGGCGACACGGGTGCCCCGGTTCCCGAGACGACGCGCCGCGACCCGGGCGGGTGACTACCCTCGGGAGAGTGAACCGGCCGGAGCCCGCGGACGAACGGTCGGATGTGATCGGACCTCTGGCACTGCCGCGAGCGCGGTCGGCCGAGCCGTCGTCCGGCCATCCCGCCCTCGAGGACGCGGCGCTCGTCGCCCTCGTCCTGGAGCACGACACCTCGGCGCTCGAGCAGCTCTACGCCCGCTACGGCAAGCCGTGCTACGGCCTGTCCCGCCGGATCCTCGGCGACGAGCAGCTCGCGCAGGACGTCGTCCAGGAGGTCTTCCTCACGCTGTGGCGCGACGCGAGCCGCTACGACCCGAGCCGGGGCGCGTTCGCCACCTGGCTGCTGTCGATGACGCACCACAAGGCCGTCGACGTCGTCCGCCGCGAGGAGAACCTCCGCAAGCGCCGCCTCGCCGCCGAGGCCGTCGAGGCGACGGCCTCGCCCCAGCCCGAGCCCGACGACGCCGCCTGGACCGGCCTCCGCCGCGACCGGGTACGGGCCGCGCTCGCGCGCCTGCCCGAGCCGCAGCGCGAGGCTCTCGGTCTCGCCTACTACGGCGGCTACACCCAGCGGGAGATCGCCGGCCTGACCGGCACCCCGCTGGGCACCGTGAAGACCCGCATGCTGGCCGGGATGCGCAAGCTCCGCGGCGTGCTGGAGACCGCCCTCGACGAAGGGGGCGAGCGATGAGCATCGAGCAGCACGACGAGTGGTCGGAGCTCGTCGTCGGCCGGTCCCTCGACGCGCTCGAGCCGGGCGACGACGCCAGGCTCAGCGCCCACCTGGCCGGGTGCTCCGACTGCCGTGCGCTGCTCAGCGAGATGCGGCAGGTCGCGAGCTCCATGGCCTACGACGTCGCCGACGCGGAGCCGCCGGCCGAGCTGATCAACCGGATCCGCGACGCCCTCCCGCAGCACGCCCTGGGGTCCGGCCCGCTCGTCCCCGTCCTCGCCGACCAGCGCCGCCGCCGCGCCTCCCGTTCTGCGCGCGTCGCCCACCGCAGCCGGCCGCTGCTCGCCGCGGCTGCCGCGGTCGTCGTCGCGGTCCTCGTCTCGTCCGGGGTCTTCGTCGCGCGAGCCGACCACGACCGCGACCAGACCCGGTCGGCGCTGCAGGCCGAGACCGCCGTCATCGGCAACCTCCAGCACGGCTCGTCGTACTCGGTCTCGCTGCGGTCCGGTGGTCCCGCCGCCGGCTTCGCCGCCGTGAACGGCTCGACGGTCGACCTGGTGGCGACCGGTCTCGACCGCAACAACGCCGGCACGATGTACGTCCTCTGGGCGGCGACCGGCCGCGGCGCGACGATGACGGCGGTCCGCGGCTTCAGCGTCACGACCGCCGGCCAGACCGTGGTGACCGCGACGCTGCCCGCGGGGATGACGAAGCCGACCATCTTCGGCGTCACCGAGCAGGAGGGCACGACCCTCCCGCGGACGCCCGGAACCGTGATCCTCGGGTCCTCCAGCGCCGCCTGATCGCACGCCCGTCGCCGGGTAGGGTGGGCGACCGCACCCGGGCGATTAGCTCAGTTGGTTAGAGCGCTCGCCTCACACGCGAGAGGTCACTGGTTCGAGTCCAGTATCGCCCACCGGGACGGCACCGGGGCTCAGGTGTGCCGGGGCGCGAAGGCGATGACCGCGACGCCGATGCTCACGATGACCGCGCCGATCCAGTCGTACCGGTCGGGTGCCCGCCCGTCCACGCCCCAGCCCCACAGCAGGCTCAGGATCACGAAGATCCCGCCGTACGCGGCGTAGACCCGGCCGAAGTCGGCGCCCCGCTGGAGCGTCGGGATGACGCCGTACGCGACCAGCGTCGCGGCACCCGCGGCGCCGAGCCACGGGCTGCCGTTCTCCCGCAGCCACCGCCAGACGAGGTAGCCACCGCCGATCTCGGCGACACCGGCGAGCAGGAACAGCCCCAGAGACCGCGCGATCGCCACGTCCCCAGCATCGCCCATGGTGCCGAGGTCGGTGGCGGGTTGCCGCCACGATCGGCGGTCGTCACGATGCCCTTCGGACCCACGTCGGCACCGGCGAGCAACCTCGCGAGCTGCTCCGACGTCTGGATGCCGACGGTTCGAGACGGAGCAGGGGGGACGTCATGCGGTACGCGGCGCGGTGGGCCGCCGCGGCGTCGACCGGCCTGGTGATCACGGGGCTGGCCGCGTGCGGGGGCACGCATCCGGCTGCGACATCGGCCTGGAGGGCGCCCGCCGCGGTCGAGGTCGCCGCACCCACGCCCGCCGCGGCCGCCCGCGGCGGCAGGGCCGCGGCCGGTCGGCCGCTGCGTCTCCCGTACGTCCGGCCCGACGTCCCGCTCGGCACGCTGACCTACGCACCGGGCCACGCCCGCTATCCCGTCGGCGCGGTCGGGCTGACCTTCGACGACGGCCCGGACCCGACGTGGACGCCGCAGATCCTCGCGATCCTGGCGCGCTACCACGCGCACGCCACGTTCTTCGACATCGGCGAGAACGTCACCCGCGACCCGGCGCTCACGCGGGCCGAGTACGCGGCGGGCGACGGTGTCGGCAACCACACCGAGACCCATCCCGACCTCACCACGCTCGACGCCGCCCTCGAGGGCAGCCAGATCGACGAGGCGTCCGCGGCGATCCGATCGGCGACCGGCCACGCGCCGCTCTGCCTGCGGCCCCCGTACGACGCGATCGACCCCACCGTCGAGGAGGTGGCCGCCCAGCACCACGAGACGCTGATGCTCTACGACGTCGACGTCCGCGACTGGACGCTGCCCGGGGTCCGCGCGATCGTGGCGCGCGCGCTCGCCGGTGCCCGACCCGGCGCCGTGATCGACATGCACGACGCGGGCGGCAACCGCAGCGAGACGGTCGCGGCGCTGCCGCTGATCCTGCGCGGCCTGCAGGCCCGACACCTCGTCCCCGTCGCGTTCTGCCGGGCCTGACGTGCCGGGTCTCGGGCGGCGGGCGCTGCTCGGCGGCGGCGCGGGGCTCGTCGTCGTCGCGGCGGCCGGCGGGCTCGTCGACGCCGGCGTGCTGCCGGGCAAGGGGCACCTCGAGCGGGCGCTGCACGACGCGCCGGGCGCCGGTGTCGACGCGGCGATCCCGCGCGTCGCGAGCGGCGCCGTCGTCACCGGCAGCTTCGCCTCCGCGCGGTTCCGGCGAGAGGTCGGGTACGCCCTGGCGTATCCACCCGGCCGTGCGCCCGGCGCCGCGCTGCCCGTGGCGCTGGCGCTGCCGGGCCGCGGCGGCACCGCGACCGGGTTCGTCCACGACATCGGCTACGACCGGTTCCTCGCGGCGTACGTCCAGGGCGGCGGGACCCCGTACGTGGTCGCCGCGGTCGACGGCGGCACGTCGTACTGGCATCCCCGCAGCAGCGGGCTCGACCCGCTCGGGATGCTGACGGCCGAGCTGCTGCCGCTGCTGGCGGCCAGGGGACTGCGGGCGTCGGCGTTCGGAGCGCTCGGGGTCTCCATGGGCGGGTACGGCGCGCTGCTGCTGGCCCGGCAGTCGGCACGGGATGCGTTGGACGGCCGGCGGGTGGTGGTCGCCGCCGCGGCCAGCGCGGCGATGTGGACCTCTGCCGGTGCGACCGCGCCCGGCGCCTTCGACGACCCGGCCGACTGGCAGGAGTGGGGCGACCTCACCGCCTCGCCGGGCGTCGCGCGGTCCACCGCGCTCTACCTCGCGTGTGGCGAGAGCGACCCGTTCGCCCGCGCCGACCGGCTCTACCGGACCGCGACGCACGAGCCGGCCGGCGGCTTCACGCCCGGGGCGCACGACGACGGCTACTGGCGCACCGTCGCCGCCGCGCAGGTCGCGTACGTCGGCGACCACCTGTCCTGACCATCCGGCTGGACCCGGCTCGGTAGGTTCGGAGCCATGCCCGAGGACATCCGCCTGACCGTCGACGCCCAGCCGCACACCGCCGCGGCCGGCACGACGGCTGGCGAGGCGCTCGCCGCCGCAGGCGTCAAGGGCGCGGTCGCGGTCCGTCTCAACGAGCTCGCTCCGATGCGCGACCTCTCGACCGTGCTCGACGACGGCGACGTCGTCGAGTCGATCCCGATGGCCACCGACGACGGCCGGTCGATCCTGCGGCACTCCGCTGCGCACGTCATGGCCCAGGCCGTGCAGGACCTGTTCCCGGGCACCTCGCTGGGCATCGGGCCGCCCATCACGGACGGGTTCTACTACGACTTCGCGCCGGAGCGGCCGTTCACCCCCGAGGACCTCGCGGCGATCGAGAAGCGGATGACCGACATCGTCCGGCAGCGGCAGCACTTCCGCCGCCGCGTCGTCTCCGACGCCGACGCCCGGGCCGAGCTGGCGCACGAGCCGTTCAAGCTCGAGCTGCTCGGGCTGTCGCAGGGCCCCGGCTCCGGCGGTGCGCTCTCCTCGGCCGAGGGCGCCGACCCGGGAGCACTGCTCGGCGTCGAGGGCGCCGCCTCGGAAGTGGGCGGCCCCGAGATCACCCTGTACGACAACGTCGTCGCCGGCGAGCAGGTCTGGACCGACCTGTGCCGCGGGCCGCACCTGCCCACCACCCGCGACATCCCGGCCTTCACGCTGCTCCGCTCTGCGGCCGCGTACTGGCGGGGGAGCGAGAAGAACCCGCAGCTGCAGCGGATCTACGGCACCGCATGGGAGAGCAGGGACGCGCAGAAGGCGTACCTCGAACGGCAGGCCGAGGCCGAGCGGCGCGACCACCGCAGGCTCGGCGCCGAGCTCGACCTGTTCTCCTTCCCCGACGAGATCGGCTCCGGCCTCGCGGTGTTCCATCCCAAGGGCGGTGCGGTGCGCCTCGCGATGGAGGACTACTCGCGGCGCAAGCACCTCGACGCCGGCTACGAGTTCGTCAACACCCCGCACATCACGAAGGGGCAGCTGTTCGAGACCAGCGGCCACCTCGACTGGTACGCCGAAGGCATGTTCCCCAAGATGGCGGTCGACGGCGGGGACTACTACCTCAAGCCGATGAACTGCCCGATGCACAACCTGGTCTTCCGGTCGCGCGGTCGCTCCTACCGCGAGCTGCCGCTGCGACTGTTCGAGTTCGGCACCGTCTACCGCTACGAGAAGTCGGGCGTGGTCCACGGCCTCACCCGCGCCCGCGGCTTCACCCAGGACGACGCGCACATCTACTGCACCCGCGAGCAGATGCGCGACGAGCTGACCTCGCTGCTGACCTTCGTGCTCGAGCTGCTCGGCGACTACGGGCTCGACGACTTCTACCTCGAGCTGTCCACCAAGGACCCGGTCAAGTTCGTCGGCACCGACGAGGACTGGGAGCTCGCGACCGAGACCCTGCGCTCGGTCGCCGAGGCCTCGGGGCTCGCGCTCGTGCCCGACCCCGGCGGGGCGGCGTTCTACGGACCGAAGATCTCGGTGCAGGCCCGGGATGCGATCGGCCGGACCTGGCAGATGTCGACGATCCAGCTCGACTTCGCGCTGCCGGAGCGCTTCGACCTCACCTACCAGGCGGGTGACGGCAGCAGGCAGCGCCCGGTGATGATCCACCGCGCGCTGTTCGGCTCCATCGAGCGCTTCTTCGCGGTGCTGCTGGAGCACTACGCCGGGGCGTTCCCTGCCTGGCTCGCGCCGGTGCAGGTGGTCGGCATCCCGATCGCGGACACCCACGTCGACTATCTGCGTGAGGTCGCAGGAACCCTTGCAGCGCAGGGCATCCGGGTCGAGGTCGACGACTCCGACGACCGGATGCAGAAGAAGATCCGCACCGCGCAGAAGCAGAAGGTGCCGTTCATGCTCATCGTCGGCGACGACGACGTGGCCGCCGGGGCAGTCAGCTTCCGCTACCGCGACAACAGCCAGAACAACGGCGTCCCGATCGCCGCGGCCGTCGAGGAGATCGTCGAGGCGGTCAACTCCCGGCGCTGAGCCGGGCGGTCGGGACGCCCCCGGCCGGTAGGCTCGCCGCCGAGGAGGAGGACCCCCCGGCATGCTCAACAACGTCCGTGCGCCGATCACGACGTTCCTCGCACCGCTGGTGCGGCGACTCGTGGACGCCGGGGTCTCGCCCGACGTGGTCACGACCGTCGGCACTCTCGGGGTCACCGCCGGCGCGCTGGCGTTCTTCACCCGCGGCGTGTGGTTCATCGGCACGATGGTGATCACCGCGTTCGTCTTCTCCGACCTGCTCGACGGCCAGATCGCCCGGGCCAGCGGCCGGTCCAGCGTGTGGGGTGCGTTCCTCGACAGCGCCCTCGACCGGGTCGCCGACGCGGCGGTCTTCGGCTCGATCGCCTTCTGGTACGCCGGCGGTGGCCACTCGCTCCCGCTCTGCGGCGCCGCCCTGGGCTGCCTGGCCTTCGGGTCGATCACGAGCTACATCAAGTCGCGGGCCGAGGCGCTGGGGCTGTCGGCGAACGTCGGCTTCGCCGAGCGGGCCGAGCGCCTCATCATCGTGCTGGTCTGCGCCGGCCTGTACGGCCTCGGCGTGCCGCTGCTGCTGCCGATCTCGCTGTGGGTCCTGCTCGGCGCGACGGCGGTCACCGTCGTGCAGCGCCTGGTCGAGGTGCGCCGGCAGGCCGTCGCGCTCGAGGCAGCGCACACCGCCGAGCCGGTCCCGGCGGCCGCCGAACCGGGCGCTGCGTGAGCGCGCGCGGCCGCGTCGTGGGGGCCGCGTACGCCGCCGGCTGGTCCGGGGTGCGACGGCTGCCGGCCCGCCCGGCACGGACGCTGTTCGACCGCGGCGCGGACCTCGCGTTCTCCCGGCAGGGCAAGGGGGTGCGTCGGCTGCGCAGCAACCTCGCGCGCGTGGTCGACGCCACGCCCGCCCTGGCCGGGACCGACCTCGACGCGCTGACCGCGCGGGCGATGCGGTCGTACGCCCGCTACTGGCGCGAGGTGTTCCGGCTCGAGGACGTGACGCCGGAGCAGATCCGCACCGACACGGTCCTGGTCGACGGCGAGCACCTGTGGGAGGCCGTGGCGAAGCCCCAGGGCGTGATCCTCGCCCTCCCGCACATGGGCAACTGGGATGCGGCGGGCTACTGGCTCACCGACGCCGGGATCCCCTTCACCACCGTCGCCGAACGGCTCGAGCCGGCCAGCGTGTTCGACCGGTTCGTCGCCTTCCGCGAGTCGCTCGGCATGGAGGTCGTGCCGCTGACCGGCGGCGAGCAACCGCCGGGGGGGCTGCTCCGCGACCGGCTCGACGCCGGCGGTGTGCTGTGCCTGCTCGCCGACCGCGACCTGACCCGGGGCGGCGTACCGGTCGACCTCTTCGGCGAGACCGCGACCGTGCCCGCGGGGCCGGCGATGCTCGCCTGCCGCACCGGCGCGACCCTGCTGCCGGTCACCTGCTCCTTCGACCAGGGCGCGCCGTGGACGTTGCGGCTCCACCCGCCGGTGCCCGACCCGGGCACCGGCCGGCTCGCCGACCGCGTCCAGGCGATGAGCCAGGGCATGGCCGACGCCTTCGCGCTCGGCATCGCCGACAAGCCCGAGGACTGGCACATGCTGCAGCGGCTGTGGCAGGTCGACCTCGACCCGCGTCCGCCGGTGGCCTGATGCGCGTCGGGCTGGTCTGCCCGTACGTCTGGGACGTCCCCGGCGGCGTGCAGGCGCACATCCGCGACCTGGCCGAGACCCTGATCGAGCTCGGCCACGAGGTCTCGGTCCTCACCCCCGCCGTCGACGACGACGCGCTGCCCCCGTACGCGGTCTCCGCCGGCCGGGCGGTGCCGGTGCCGTACAACGGGGCGGTCGCGCGGATGCTGCTCGGCCCGGTCAGTGCGGGCCGGGTGCGCCGGTGGCTCAAGGAGGGCCGGTTCGACCTGCTGCACGTCCACGAGCCGGCCGCGCCGAGCGTGTCGATCATCGCCCTCTACTGGAGCGACGAGCTGCCGGCGGTGGCGACCTTCCACGCCAGCACGGTGCGGTCACGGGCGATGATCATCTTGGAGCCCCTGATCATCCCGCCGCTCGAGAAGGTGCGCGGCCGGATCGCCGTCAGCGAAGCCGCCCGCCGCACGACCGTCAGCCACCTCGGCGGCGACGCGGTGCTCATCCCCAACGGCGTCGCCGTCCGCCGGTTCGAGCGCGCGCCGCTGCTCGACGGTCACCACGACGGCCGGACGATCGTGTTCCTCGGCCGCATCGACGAGCCGCGCAAGGGCCTCGCTGTGCTGCTGGCCGCGATGCCGCTGATGCCGGGCGTACGCCTGCTGGTGGCCGGCCCCGGTGAGGTCGACGTGGCACCGGAGATCGCCGACCGGGTCACGCTGCTGGGGCTGGTCGACGAGGAGCTCAAGGCCTCGCTGCTGCGGTCGGCCGACGTGTACGTCGCCCCGAACGTCGGGGGCGAGAGCTTCGGGATCGTCCTGCTCGAGGCGATGGCGGCCGGCGCGCCGGTGGTGGCGAGCGACATCGACGCCTTCGCGACCGTGCTCGGCGACGGCCGCTGCGGCGTCCTGTTCCCCGTCGGCGACCACCGCGCGCTCGCGGCAGCGGTGACGGCGCTGCTCGCCGACCCGGACCGGCGGGCGGCGCTCGCGCTCGCCGGCCGCGCCGAGGCCAGGCGGTACGACTGGCCGGTCGTCGCCCGTCAGGTGCTCGACGTCTACGAGGCGGTCCTGGCGACGAGCAGGCCGGCATGACCGGGCTCGTCGTCGCGGTCGTCGTCCTCGCCCTCGTCGGTGTGTGGGGCGTGTACCTCACCTGGCTCGGCGGCCGCCACGACCGGTTGACCGCCCGTGCCGACGGCGCGTGGGCCGCGCTCGACGCGCAGCTCGCGCGCCGGGCGGCGGCCAGCCGCGCCGCCGGGATCGAGCGCGGCGCGGACGAGGTGGTGGCTGCGGGCGACCTGGTGCTCGCGGCGGGGGGGGAGACCGCGCCCACCGACGAGCGGGAGGACGCCGAGAACGGCCTCGGCCGGGCGATGCGCGCCGCAGGCTGGGAGTCGGTCGACGCCGGCGAGCTCGAGGAGCTGCGGTCAGCCGCGCGCCGGGTCCTGCTCGCCCGGCAGTTCCACAACGACGCGGTCCGCGACCTGTTCGCGATCCGCGGCCGGCCGACCGCCCGGCTGCTGCGGTGGGCCCGCGGCGGCACCCAGCGCTACTTCGAGATCGACGACACGGTCCTCACCGGACCGCCCCCTCGCGCGTCCGGGGGAGACGGGCCCTAACCTCCTCAACCGTGCGCACCGCCCAGACCGCCGGTCTCCTGCTCGCCCCGCTGCTGGGCGGGAGCCTGCTGCTCGCCGGCTGCGGCGGGCACTCGACCGCGGCGCCCAAGGTGACCAGCACGTCGGCGTCGGCGACGCCGACCCCCACCCCGGTGAAGAAGCAGACCCTGCTCTCGCCGCTGACCGGCGAGCCGGTCGCCGCGCTGCGACCGGTCGTGGCCATCAAGGTCGACGACGTCGGGACGTACGGGGAGAACGGCCTCGACGCCGCCGACGTCGTCTACTGCGAGGAGGTCGAGGGCGGCCTGACCCGGCTGCTCGCCGTGTTCGCCTCGCAGCAGCCGACCTCGGTCGGCCCGGTCCGCTCGGCGCGGGAGAGCGACCTCGAGCTGCTCGGCGAGTACGGCAGGATCGCGCTCGGGTTCTCGGGCGCCAACAGCGGCGTGCTCGCCGAGGTCGACGCGGCGAACGTCCGGAACGTCGACTACGACAACCTGCCGGCGCTGTACTCGATGGACTACTCCCGCCCCCGGCCGTACACGTTCCTCGCGAACGTCGCCGAGCTCGCGGCGAAGGCACCCGGCGCGCTCGAGAAGCCCGTCGGGTTCACCTTCGGCGCCGCGCCGACGGCACCGGTGTCGGGGACGAGCTTCTCGGTCCGCTACCCGGGCGCCCACATCGCGGGCACGTACGCCGCGGGCGGCTACACGATCGACCGCAACGGCACCGTGCTGCTCACCGACGACCGGCCGACGACGACAACCAACGTCCTGCTCCAGTACGTCACCGTCACGAGCAGCCGGTTCACCGACCACGACCACAACGTCACGCCGTTCTCGGTCACCGTCGGCACCGGCAAGGCCGTGCTGCTGCGGGGCGGCCACGCGTACGCGGGGACCTGGTCGCGCGCGAAGCAGGCCGAGCCGACCACCTGGACCGCGAGCGCCGGCGGCCGGCTGACGCTCGCCCCCGGCCGTACCTGGGTCGTCCTGGTCCCGGTCTCTGTCGGCGCGACGGTGGTCTGACGCCGGTACGATGAGGGGGTGACCGAGCAGAGCACCAGCACCGGGACCGACCTCGTCAAGCGCGGCATGGCCGAGATGCTCAAGGGCGGCGTGATCATGGACGTCGTCACCGCCGAGCAGGCCGTCGTCGCCGAGCAGGCCGGTGCCGTCGCGGTCATGGCGCTCGAGCGGGTCCCGGCCGACATCCGCGCCGAGGGTGGCGTCTCCCGGATGTCGGACCCCGACATGATCGACGGCATCCAGGCCGCGGTGTCCATCCCCGTCATGGCCAAGGCCCGCATCGGGCACTTCGTCGAGGCGCAGGTGCTGCAGAGCCTGGGCGTCGACTACATCGACGAGTCCGAGGTCCTCACCCCGGCCGACTACACCAACCACATCGACAAGTGGGCCTTCACCGTCCCCTTCGTCTGCGGCGCCACCAACCTCGGCGAGGCACTCCGCCGCATCACCGAGGGCGCGGCGATGATCCGCTCCAAGGGCGAGGCCGGCACCGGCGACGTGTCCAACGCGACGACCCACATGCGGCAGATCCGCGGCGAGATCAACCGGCTGCGGTCGATGTCCACCGACGAGCTGTACGTCGCGGCCAAGGAGCTGCAGGCGCCGTACGCCCTCGTGAAGGAGGTCGCCGAGCGCGGCGCCCTGCCGGTCGTGCTGTTCACCGCCGGCGGCATCGCGACGCCGGCCGACGCCGCGATGATGATGCAGCTGGGCGCTGACGGCGTGTTCGTCGGGTCGGGCATCTTCAAGTCGGGCAACCCGCAGCAGCGCGCCGAGGCGATCGTCGCGGCGACGACCTACCACGACGACCCCGACGTGATCGCCAAGGTGAGCCGCGGTCTGGGCGAGGCGATGGTCGGCATCAACGTCGAGTCGCTGCCGGTGGACCACCGGCTCGCCAGCCGCGGTTGGTAGTCCGGATCGGGGTTCTCGCACTGCAGGGCGACGTCCGCGAGCACGTCGCCGCACTGGGACGGCTGGGCGTCGAGGCCACCACGGTCCGCCGGCCGGCCGAGCTCGACGCGGTCGACGGGCTGCTGCTGCCGGGCGGTGAGTCGACCGCGATGATCCGCCTCGCGACGGTCTCCGGTCTGCTGCAGCCGCTGCGCGACCGGATCGCCGCGGGCATGCCCGCGTACGGGGTCTGCGCCGGGCTGGTGCTCCTCTCCACGGGCGCCGTCCTCGACGGCGAGCGGCAGCAGCAGACCGTCGGCGGTCTCGACGTCACGGTCCGGCGCAACGCCTTCGGCCGGCAGGTCGCCTCGTTCGAGGGCCCGGTCGACGTCGACGGCGTCGGCGAGGTGCACGGCGTGTTCATCCGCGCGCCCTGGGTCGAGCGGGTCGGGCCGGGTGTCGAGGTGCTCGCGACCGTGCGGCCCGGCGCACCCGGCGCGGGTAAGGTCGTCGCCGTACGCGAGGGGCCCGTCCTGGCCACGTCGTTCCACCCCGAGCTGACCGGGGACGCCCGCGTACACGGACTGTTCGTCGAGATCGTGCGTGCACACGCAGGGTCGGAGAAGAAGGAGCGTCGATGAGCGCTTGCGCGAAGAGCGGGCTGCGCCGATGAGCGCTTGCGCGAAGAGCGGGCTGCACCGATGAGCGGCCACTCCAAGTGGGCGACGACCAAGCACAAGAAGGCGGTCGTCGACGCCAAGCGCGGCAAGCTGTTCGCCAAGCTGATCAAGAACGTCGAGGTCGCGGCCCGTACGGGCGGCGCCGACGTCGCGGGCAACCCCTCGCTCGCCGAGGCGATCGCGAAGGCCAAGGGCCAGAGCGTGCCCAACGACAACATCGACCGCGCCGTGAAGCGCGGCGCCGGGCTCGAGGCGGGCGGCGCCAACTACGAGGCGTTCGCCTACGAGGGGTACGGCCCGAACGGCGTCGCGCTCTACATCGAGTGCCTCTCCGACAACCGCAACCGCGCGGCGAGCGAGGTGCGCACCGCGCTGACGCGCAACGGCGGCACGCTCGCCGACCCGGGATCGGTCGCGTACCTGTTCACCCGTACCGGTGTCATCCACGTGCCGGCGGCGGACACGACCGAGGACGACGTGCTGCTCGCCGTGCTCGAGGCCGGCGCCGACGAGGTCATCGACCAGGGCGAGAGCTTCGAGGTGCTGAGCGAGCCGACCGACCTGCCGACCGTCCGCGAGGCGCTGACCGCCGCGGGCCTGGCCATCGAGTCGTCGGACACCGCGTGGCTGCCGAGCCTGCACATCGAGCTTGAGCTCGACGCCGCCGGCAAGATCATCCGACTGGTGGACGCGCTCGAGGACTGCGACGACGTCCAGAACGTGTGGACCAACGCCGACATGAGCGACGAGGTCCTGGCCGAGCTCGAGGACGCCTAGCGAGCCGCTCGCGCCGCTCCGCTTCGAGCATCCCGATGCGACGTGTCAGTGCCGGAGAACGCCCGGGCGTGCTGGGGCACTGACAGGTCCATGAACCGGCGCGTCGGCGCGGCTGCGACCGACCGCGCCCGTACGCTCGAACGTGTGTTCGTCGAACCGCCCGCGATGCCGCTGCCGGCCGTCGGTGCACGGCGGGTGCTCGGCGTCGACCCGGGCCTGACCCGCTGCGGCGTCGGTGTGGTCGACATGGTCGGTGGCCGCCCCCGGCTCGTCGGCGTGGGGGTCGTCCGTACGGCGGTCGACGCGGAGCTCCCCGCCCGGCTGCTCGCGCTGGAGGCCGGTCTGACGGCGTGGTTCGCGGCGGCCGCGCCGCACGCGACGGCGGTCGAGCGGGTCTTCGCCCAGCACAACGTCCGCACCGTCATGGGCACCGCGCAGGCCGCCGCCGTCGTCGCGCTCGTGGCCGGACGCACCGGTGTGCCGTTCGCGCTGCACACCCCGTCGGAGGTCAAGGCCGCGGTGACCGGCTCCGGCCGCGCGGACAAGGCGCAGGTCGGCACGATGGTCGCCCGGCTGCTCGGCCTCGCCGCGATCCCGAAGCCGGCCGACGCCGCGGACGCCCTCGCCCTCGCGATCTGCCACGGCTGGCGCTCGCCCGTCCAGGAGCGCCTGGCGGCGGCGCGGTGACCCGCCCGTGATCAGCGAGGTCACCGGCACCGTCTCCGCGCTCGGCCCGGACGCCGCGGTCCTCACCGTCGGCGGCCTCGGCCTGTCGATCCTGTGCACGCCCGACACGCTCGCCGGCCTGCGCCCCGGGGCGACCTCGACGCTCGCCACCGTGCTCGTCGTCCGCGAGGACAGCCTGACCCTGTACGGCTTCGCCACCGCCGACGAGCGGTCGGTGTTCGAGTCGCTGCAGACGGCGACCGGCGTCGGGCCGCGGCTCGCGCAGGCGGTGCTCGCGACGCACCGCCCCGACACGATCCGGCGGGCGGTCGCCGACGAGGACATCGCGGTGCTGAGCGCCGTACCGGGCGTGGGTCGCAAGGTCGCGCAGCGGCTGATCCTCGAGCTGAAGGACCGGCTCGGACCGCCCGAGGGCCCCGCCGCGCCGCTCGTCACCGGTGCGAGCGGGGTCGACGACGCGCGCGCCGGCCTGCTCGCCCTCGGGTACGCCCTCCGCGAGGCCGATGCGGCGCTCGCCGCCGTCGCGCCCGAGCTGGGCGCCGA
>CAJCIY010000258.1 GCA_903970495.1 Candidatus Melainabacteria bacterium
CGGCGTGGAGAAGGCTCACACCCACCGGCCCTGCCCACGCGGATGCGTCCGCGCTAGCGTCCGGCAACATGACCTCTCCCGAGGCGCCCGCCCGTACGGCGCCAGCCCGGCGTACCCGGAGCACCACCGCCCCTGCCGCGACCCCGACCGGGGCGGCGGGCCGGTCCCCCGCCCGCCGCCGCAGCAGCACCTCGCCCGCCCGTACCCCCCGCGTCCAGGCCAAGACCGGGCCGGGCAGCGCCCCGGTGGCGACGCTCTGCATCGACGTCGGCGGCACCGGGATCAAGGGCGCGGCGGTCGGCGCCGACGGCCAGATGATCGGCGAACGGGTCCGGCTGGACACGACCTACCCGCTGCCGCCGCAGGGCCTCGTCGACATGATCGCCGAGATCGCCCGCCGGTCGCCCGCGACGGAGCGCGCCTCGATCGGCTTCCCCGGCATGGTCCGCGCCGGCCGGGTGCTGTCCGCACCGCACTTCGTGACGAAGACGGGCCCGGGCTCGGCGGCGGTGCCGAAGCTGCAGGCGCTGTGGAAGGACTTCCACCTCTCCAACGCCGTCGACGAGCGGCTCTCGCTGCCGACCCGGCTGGCCAACGACGCCGACACCCAGGGCCTCGCGGCCATCGAGGGCGACGGCCTCGAGCTGGTCATCACGCTCGGGACCGGCATCGGCACCGCGGTGTTCCTCGACGGCGAGCTCGCTCCGCACGTCGAGCTCTCGCACCACCCGCTGACCAAGGGCAAGACCTACAACGAGTACGTCGGGGACGCCGCGCGCAAGAAGGTCGGTGACAAGAAGTGGTCGAAGCGGGTGCAGCAGACCGTGGACCAGCTCTACCAGCTGGTGTTCTTCGACCGCCTGTACGTCGGTGGCGGCAACGCCGAGCGGCTCACCGACGCCTTCACGACCCAGGCCGTGGTGGTGCCGAACGCCGACGGGATCCTCGGCGGCGCGAAGCTCTGGACGCTGCACCGGGTCCCGTGACGCGCTGTGCCTGAGCTGCCCGAGGTCCAGGCACTCGCCGACTTCCTGCGCGGACGTGCGGTCGGGCTCGCGGTCGCCCGCGTGGACGTGGGGGCGATCCACGTCCTCAAGACCTACGACCCGCCGCCGTCGGCGCTGGCCGGCTCACCGGTCACGGGGGTGCTGCGGCACGGCAAGTTCCTGGACCTCGACGTCGACGGCATCCACCTGATCACCCACCTCTCCCGGGCCGGCTGGCTGCGCTGGAGCGAGGCGCTGCCGACCGCGCCGCTGAAGCCGAGCGGCCGGGGACCGGTCGCGCTGCGGGTCCACCTCGAGGACGGCAGCGGGTTCGACCTGACCGAGGCAGGGACGCAGAAGCGGCTCGCCGTCTACGTCGTGACCGACCCGTGGACCGTCCCGGGCATCGCCCGGCTCGGCGTCGATGTGCTGTCCGCCGACTTCACGCCCGAGGTGTTCGCCCGGCTCCTGGCCGACGCGAAGGGGAAGCGGGTCAAGACCGTGCTCACCGACCAGGCGGTGCTCGCCGGCGTCGGCAACGCGTACTCGGACGAGGTGCTGTGGGAGGTGCGGTGCTCGCCGTTCACGCCCTGCTCGTCGCTGACACCGGAGCAGGTCACGCTGCTCTTCGACGCGCTGCAGACCACCCTCCGCGAGGCGGTCGCCCGGGCTGAGGGCCTGCCCGCCGAGGGGTTGAAGGCCGAGAAGAAGGCGGGCCTGTCGGTGCACGGCCGCACCGGACTGCCGTGCCCGCGCTGCGGCGACACCGTGCGCGAGATCAGCTTCGCCGACAAGTCCTGGCAGTACTGCCCGACCTGTCAGACGGGCGGCCAGCCGCTCGCCGACCGCCGGCTGTCCCGACTGCTTCGATAGGGGCATGACCACCCGGCCCGGCGTCCCCGACGGCGCCTTCCTGCTCGACGTACGCCGCGACGACGAGTGGGAGGCGGGCCATGCGCCCGACGCCGTCCACATCCCGCTCGCCGAGCTGCCGGACCGTGCCGGCGAGGTGCCGCGGGGTACCCCGGTCGTCGCCGTCTGCCACGCGGGCGGGAGGTCGGCCCGCGCAACGGCCTTCCTGCAGCAGGGGTACGACGTGACCAACTACGAGGGCGGCATGCTCGCCTGGGTCGGCGCCGGCGGACCGGTGGTGTCCGAGAACGGCCAGCCGCCTTCGGTCGGCTGAGCCGACGGTGGGCGGGGTCGGCTGACCGGGTCGTTCACCCCTCGGACCGGGCCGTTCGCCGGTAGCCTGACGCCGTCGTCGACAGGTCGTCGCAGCCTCGGAGGGCCGCACATGTCAGCCGCGCGGGTCGAACCGGACCTCTCGCACGTCGCCCACCGCTGGGCCGACGGGGAGGCCGACATCGTCGCCGTCGCCGACGCGTTCCTCGACAGCAGCGTGTTCGTCACGCGGACCGGCGACGACCAGCGGCCCGGGGTGTGGGCGAGCGGACCACCCGGGCGACCGACGGTCTGCGCCTTCACCAGCCTGACCCTGCTGGCGCAGGCCGTGGCACGCCGACCGGACACCCCCGCCACCTACCTGACGACGACCGGCGCCGACCTGCTGTCGCTGCTGCCGACCGACTGCGGTGTGGTCGTCGACGCCCTGGGGCCGGCGACGGTGCTGCTGCCGTACGCCGTGCTCCGTGACCGTCTCGTGACGAAGGGGGATCTGCAGTGAGCGATCTGACGGTGGCGATGGAGGCGCTCTCCACCGGCGCGGCCCACATCCGCGCCGCCTCCGCGGTGGCCGACCAGGTGCACGGACAGGGCTCCTCGCTGGAGTCGCGCTGCACGGCTGCCGGACAACAGGACGCGGCGTCCGGGCTCGCGCACTTCTTCGACCGCTGGAGCTACGGCGCCGGTCACCTGCACACCGATGCCGACGAGCTGGCCAAGGCGCTGCAGCAGGTCATCGACACGCTGCGCTCCGTCGACAACCAGATGGCGCAGGCGCTGCAGGACGGGTCGAAGGCACCGGCCCAGCCGGGTGGTCGGTGATGGCGATGCTGGCGCCCGGGGCCGACCCGAAGGCGCTGATCCCCGGTGACCCCGACGTGCTGCGCGAGCTCCACAGCACGATCGGAACCTTCGCGCAGGGCTTCTCGGACGCGGCCGACCACCTCACCTCGATCGCGAACGGCCAGGAGTGGACCGGTCAGGCGGCGCAGGCCTTCACCGCCCAGTACGACAAGCACCTGGGCGACTACCGCACCGCCGGCGACGCGTTCGGCACCGTGCTCTCGCCGCTGGCCGCCTTCGCCGACACCCTCGAGTGGGCGCAGGGCCAGGCCGCGCGGGCGGTCTCGCTGATGGACGAGGCGCAGACCGCAACCCAGCGTTGGCAGGAGCAGGCACAGCAGGCTGCCGCGGCGTCGCCACCCACCGACCCCGGGCCGGACCCGGGCATCGCGCTGCGGGACCAGGCGGGGTCGGTGCTCACCGCCGCCGTCCAGCAGGTCGACGACGACGGCCGGACGCTCGGCAGCGCGGCGAACGCGGCCGCCGACCCGGCACCGAAGAAGCCCGGTTTCTGGAGCTCCGCCTGGCACGACGTCACCTCGTTCGCGGACGGCCTGTACGACTCGGTGTCGGGGCTGGTGAAGTTCGTCTGGGACTTCAGCCCGATCCGGATGGCGATCGACCCGGCCGGCTACGCCAAGAGCGTCGAGGGCCTGGCGAAGGGCCTGTGGTTCGGGGTGCAGCACCCGCTGGAGTTCGGCAAGGCGGTCATCGACTGGAAGGACTGGTCGTCGGGCAACTGGGCCCGCGCGGTCGGTGAGCTGCTGCCGACGGTCTTGATGACCGTCGCGAGCGGTGGTGCCGGCGCGGCCGCCGACGGTGCCGATGCGGCGGCGACGCTCGAACGGGTCGGCAGCACCGTCTCGGACCTGGAGAAGGCCGGCGGCGTGTTCGACAACCTCTCGGCCGAGGACAAGATCGCCCAGGTCACCGAGCTCGGGTACGACCCGGAGTCGGCGGCGGGCCAGGCGGCGATGGCGCAGCTGGGCGAGCCGTACGGCGGGGTCGACGCGTGGGAGAACGGCACCCTGCAGGCGGGCCAGCGGGTCGCCTTCGGCACCCCCGGCGTCACCGGCTTCGGCGTCACGCCGGAGACCATGGCCGAGGCCGGGAGCTCGAGCAACCTGTTCGAGGGCGTCCAGGTGGGGTCGAAGCGGCTGGCCGACGCGTCCGGGAGCTTCGCCGACAGCGCTCCGGGCTACCGCAGCTCGTCGGCGATCTACGAGGCGACGCAGGACATCCCGGTCGGCCTGTCCAAGGCGCTCGCGAACCCGCAGTTCGGTGCCGGCGGCCTCGACCAGATGTACGTCCCCGCCTGGCGGGACCTCGTGGAGAGCGGCGCGCTGGTCCCGGCGGGCGATGCGTCCCTGAGCGGCGCCGGTGCCGCGATCGAGGACCCGGCCTGGCGCCTGGTCGAGCCCGGCCTGCCGACCACGCCGCTGACGGTCTCCGGCGCACAGCTGCAGGGGGCGATCACCGGGGCCGGCGTCGGTGCGGCCGTCGGCGGCGGAGCCCGCGTCGGCGCCGTGGCCGCGGGCGGTGGCCGATGAGCCCGCGGCCCGTCCTCCCGACGCTCGAGCGTGCGCCCGACGGACGGCTGGTCATCCTGACCGACGCGCCCATCACCCGGCCGTACTACTCGGTGCTGCCGCTGCGGGACGCCCTCGTCGAGATGGGGAACGAGATCATCCCGCAGCCCGGCGCCGACGACGGCTTCTACGACCGCCCGGACGGCCCGATCTGCGACCTGGCCAAGCCGATCCTCGCGGCGGACTGGGCGATGCTCGAGGAGCGCTTCGTCATCCCGCCGCGCATCGGTCTCGCGCTGCCCAACCTCATCCGCGACAGCTACAACTGGGTCGACATCAGGGGCGGCGTCCGCGTCGACGGAGCGCACCGGGGGTCAGGCCGCCGGTAGGTTCGTCCGGTGAGCTCCCGAACCGCCCGCCGTCCGCGCCGGACCGACGGCCCGGTGCCCGCCGTCGGAGGTCGCGAGCCCTGCCCGTGCGGATCCGGCCGCCGGTACAAGGCCTGCCACGGCCGCTCCGCCGGTGTCGCGGCCAACCCACGTCCGTTCGCCGGGCGCGTCGACGAGTGCGACCTCGTGGCGCTGCGCGAGGTGGTGCCGAGCGCCACCGCGGCGCTGACCCTCGCCGACCGCTCCGACCGCCCGGTGCTGCTCGGCTCGGTGCTGCCGGTCGCGTGGCCCGCCATGGTGCGCGCCGACGGGACGCGGATGCTCGGGCTGCAGACCGCGCCCCGAAGCTCCGATCCGGACCGCGACCTCGGCCAGGCGCTCGAGGCGGTGCTCGAGCGCGACGCCGGCCAGGGCCTCGACGACCTCGGTGCGCCGGAGCCCGGCCCCGGACTGGTGTCGCTGCTCGACCCGGCGCCGCTCGAGATCACCGTCCACGACGGCTTCGACTGGTGGCTCGAGGGCGTCGAGGACCCGGGCGCGGAAGCCACCGCCGCGCTCGCCGAAGCGAACGGCAACGTCGTCCCGACCGTACGGCTCGCGTCGGTCGAGGCGGGTTACTGGTGCCGGATCACCGACCGTTCGCACCTGCGGTGGGCGCTGCCGGACGCCGAGGAGCCGCTGCTCGACGCGATGGCCCGGCTCGCCGCCCGCCACGCGCTCACCATCGGGCCGAACAGCAGGTACGTCGGCGCGTTCCGCGCCCTCGGCATCGTGATGCCGGTGTGGGACCTGCCGCGCGAGACCGGTGCCGCCGAGATCGAGGAGCCGGTCGCCGCACTGCGGACCGCGCTGGACGAGGCGCTGGCCGAGACCGCGCCGCTGACCGGTGACGAACGCCGTGCCCGCGCCGGTGTCGTGTCCAGGCAGCTGACGTTGCGCTGAGCCGGTGTACGACGTCGCGGTCGTCGGCTCCGGCCCCGCCGGCAGCGCGGCCGCCCGCGCCGCGGTCGCGGCCGGCGCGCGCACGCTGCTGCTCGAGCGGGCCGAACCGCCCCGCTACAAGCGCTGCGGAGGTGGCCTGCTCGGGGTGAGCGTCGACGTCGCCGGGATCGACCTCCGTCCGCTGCTGCGCGACGAGGTCATGACGCTCACGGCGACCCTCGACGGTCGCCGCGGCTGGACCCGGCGTGCCCCGGCCACGATCTTCCGGACCGTCGACCGCGACAGCTTCGACGCCGCGCTGCTCGCCGCGTCCGGCGCGGACGTTCGCACCGGGGTCGTCGTCACCGGCGTCGAGGAGACGAGCCGGCAGGTGCGGCTGCTGCTGCGCGACCGGCCGACGGTCCTGGCGCGCACCGTCGTCGCGGCCGACGGCGTGACCAGCCGGCTCGCGGCGTACGTGGGGGTGCGCGCCGCCCAGGTCGACCTGGGGCTCGAGGGCGAGTTCCCGGCCCCGGCCGGCTGGGCGGGCCGGGCGCTGCTCGACTGGGGGCCGGTGCCCGGGTCGTACGGGTGGCTGTTCCCGAAGGGCCGACGGGTGACGGTCGGTGTCATCGGCGCGCGGTCGTCGGCGGCCGCGCTCCGGGCGTACTACCGGGTGCTGGTCGGTCGGCTCGGGCTCGGCGAGCCGGAGGTCGAGGGCGGCCACCTCACCCGCGTACGGGAGGCCGACTCGCCGCTGGTCTCCGCCGGCGGGCGGGTGCTCGTCGCCGGGGACGCGGCGGGGCTGCTCGAGCCGTGGACGCGGGAGGGCATCTCCTTCGCGCTCCGCTCGGGCCGGTTGGCCGGCGAGCACGCCGCGGCGATGAC
>CAJCIY010000259.1 GCA_903970495.1 Candidatus Melainabacteria bacterium
GGGTGTAGACCGGCCACTCCAGCAGGCCGTCGGTGCCGGCGGCGAACGAGTCGTCAGCGAGGGACTCGGCGTTGCCGACCATCCCCGGCAGCAGCCGGGCCGCGGCCTCGACGATCACCAGGGCGGCGGCCTCGCCGCCGGACAGGACGTAGTCGCCGAGGCTGATCTCGTCCGTCGCCCAGTGGTCGACGACCCGCTGGTCGATGCCCTCGTAGCGGCCGCAGCAGACGACGAGGCGCTCCGCGGTCGCGAGCTCCGCCGCGTACGCCTGGTCCAGCCGCCGTCCGCCGGGCGTGGGCACGATCACCCGGGCGCCCGAGACCTCGAGCTCGGTCAGCGCCCGCCACCAGGGCTCGGGGCGCATGACCATGCCCGCTCCCCCGCCGTACGGGGCGTCGTCGACGGTCCGGTGGACGTCGGACGTCCAGCGCCGCAGGTCGTGCACGCGGACGTCGAGAAGCCCGCGTTCCCGGGCCTTGCCGACGAGGCCGAGCGAGAGCGGTGCGAGGTAGTCCGGGAAGATCGTGACGATGTCCACGACCAGCGGGGCGACCGGCATCACGCCTCCTCGAACAGCCCCACCGGCGCGTCGACCACCAGCCGGCGACCGGCGACGTCGACCCGCGGCACGATCGCGGTCACGAACGGCACCAGCACCTCGCGGCCGTCGGCCGTCGTCACGGCGAGCAGGTCCTGTGCGGAGTGGACGACGTCGCTGACCGTGCCGAGCGGTGCCCCGTCCGGTGCGTACGCCTGGAGCCCGATGAGGTCCTCGTCCCACCACGCGCCGTCGCCGGCCTCGCCACGCTCGTCGGCGCCGATCCGGAGCTCGCGGCCGCGCAGCGCCTCGGCGTCGTTGCGGTCGGCCACGCCGGCGAACCGGACCAGCAGGCGGCCGCTGTGCCAGACGCTGCCCGCCACGGTGAGCGGACCGGCGTCCGTGCGCAGGACCGCGCCGTCGGCGAACCGCAGCTCGGGGGCGTCGGTGCGGACCTCGACCGCGACGTCACCGCGGATGCCGTGGGCGCGCCCGATGCGGCCGACGGTCACCTCGCCGGCCACGTGGTCTGTTCCCTCGCTCGGGGTCAGCGGACCTCGTCCGTGTCGAGGACGTCGACCCGGACCCCCTGGCCGCCGACCGCCGCGATGACGGTGCGGAGCGCGGTGGCCGTGCGGCCACCGCGGCCGATGACCTTGCCCAGGTCGTCGGGGTGCACCCGGACCTGCAGCATCGGACCACGCCGGGTGGCGCGGTGGCGGACCGACACCTCGTCGGGGTGCGCCACGATGCCGCGCACGAGGTGGTCGAGCGCCTGCTCGAGGGTGCCCTCGGACATCCCGGCCACGGGTCAGGCCCCGGGGGTCGTCGCCGCGGCTTCGGCCGCGGCGGTGGTCGCCTCGTCGGCAGCCGGCGTGCTCTCCGCCACGGTCTCCGCCGGGGTCTCCGCCGGGGTCTCCGTCGGGCTCTCAGCAGGGCTCGCGGTCTCGGTCTGGGTCTCCGCGACCGGCTCGGCCGGCGTCTCCGCGGTGGGCTCCGCCGCAGCCTCGTCGGTCTTGGGGGCAGCCTTCTTGGCGGCCTTCTTGGCCTTCGGCGTCGGCGCCGGCGACTCCGCGATGCCGGCCGACTCGGCGGCGGCGCTCGCGAACGCGGCGTGCTTGTCGGCCTTCGGGGCGGCGACCTTCATCGGCTCGGGAGCCGGCAGGCCCTTGAACTTCTGCCAGTCGCCGGTCACCCGGAAGATGGCGGCGACGGCCTCGGTCGGCTGCGCGCCGACGCCCAGCCAGTACTGCGCCCGCTCGGAGTCGACCTCGATGAACGACGGGTCGTCCTTGGGGTGGTACCTGCCGATCTCCTCGATCGAGCGGCCGTCGCGCTTGTTGCGCGCGTCGGCGACGACGATCCGGTAGTACGGGGCACGCATCTTGCCGAGGCGCATGAGCTTGATCTTGGTTGCCACGAGGTCTGCTAGCTCCAGGTCTGCAGGTCAGGGGTGGTGCGCCGGCCGCGCGTAGGGGACGGGCCGACGCTCCTCGGAGGTCGACGGCGGGGACGGATGAGAGGGCCGTACCCGGTCGACACCGCCGATTGTGCCAGACGACGGCGGGTCGGTGCACCGACGGCGCCCGAGGGCGTCCACCCGGCACCGACCCGCCGTCATCACCCCCGCTAGGCGTCGGCGGCGAGCTCCGACACGATCGGTGTGCCGCGGCCGGTGGTGTAGTCCCAGCCCGGCGTCGCGGGGAACGGCACGTTGGTGCCGAGCGTGATGTCGTGGAACGCGGCCGCCGGCAGGCCGTAGAGGATCGGGCCGGCGAAGCCGAGGCCGTCGCCGTGGGCGCTCTGCGCCCGGGCCCAGAAGCCCTGCCACGCCGGGGCGCTCGCGCTGGTGCCGCCGATGCCCTCGACCGCGCCGCTCACGACGACGTCGAAGCCCGACTCGGGGTCGGCGTCGAGGGCGACGTCCGGCACACCGCGGCGGAGACCGACGAAGCTGCCGCCGGCGTTCTGCTGCCAGGCCGGGACGGCCTCGAACAGCGAGGCGCCGCCACCGCCGGAGTACCAGGAGATCTCGGTCGGCGTGGTCGGGTCGAGGACGGTGGTGCCGCCGACGCCGATCGCGTACGGCGAGGCCGCCGGGTAGTTGGTGCCGGGGATGCCGGCCGGGACGCCGTTGACGCCGACGTCGGGCGCCGGGCAGAAGCCGCCGGTGTCGCCGGCGGAGGTGAACAGCGTCTGGCCCTGCGCGGCGGCCTGCTGCAGCACGGTGTCGAGGGAGCTCTGCAGCCCGCCGACCTGGGCGAGGATCTCGCACTCCCCTGCCGAGAACGAGGCCTGGCGGGTGAGGTCCTGGCTTGCCCAGGTCCCGATCTCGGTGACGATCGAGGCGTCGGTGAGGTCCGGGCCGTCGTAGACGTAGAGCTTCGAGACGTCCGGCGCCTGGCTGGTCGCGTACTGGGTGTCCAGGTCGTACTCGTCCTGGCCGGAGGTGTCGGTGCCGGCGCTGGGCGCGAGGACCGTCTGCCACGGCGTCTGCGGCAGCGAGTAGGTGCTCTCGAAGGTCCGCAGGTCGGTCTCGACCTGGGCCAGCGGGCCGCTGGCGATGACGGCGACCGGCACGCCGCTGCCGGTGTCGGTCGATCCCGCCGAGTAGATCGAGGAGATCTGCTGCGGCGTGTACGTCGCGGGGTAGCTGAGCGCCGTCCTGTCCTGGGTCTGCAGGGCCCCGACCGTGTTCAGGCCGGTGACGCCGGAGACGTCTGCCGCGATCGCGGCGGGCAGCGTCGCGGTGCTGGCCGGGGCGATGCCGCTGTGGCCGCCACTGAAGGTGAGCGTGCGGAGCGTCGTCGCGAACGCCGTGTCCAGCTGCGCGGCGGACCCGCCGAGGGACAGGATCTGGCCGCCGTCGCGCGGGGTGACGGTGAGGCCGGCGCCCTTGGCCCAGGCGGTGACCGCGCCGACCTGGGCGGGGGTCGCGCCGTAGCTCGCGGCGTACTCGGCCGGGGTGATGGTCTTGCCGGCGGCGATGAGCGCGGTGAGGCCGGCGCTGTCGCGCGGTGCGAGCACGACGTCGACGGGGACCGAGGTCGCGGTCGACACGGCGCCGACGGTCTCCCCGGTCAGGGCGACGGCCAGGCCGCCGGGTACGGCCACCCGGGCCGGGGCGACGGTGCCGGTCGCACCGGCGACCGCGGCCGTGCCGCCGAGGAGAGCGAGCGTCGCGCCGAGCGCGAGCGGGGGGACGGACCGTCGGGACAGGCGCACGAGACCTCCGGTGGTCTGGTCGGTTGTGACTAGCCCAACGAGACCATTCCGGGGAGGTGACGGGTCGGCGTGCGGGTCAGCGGCGCGGGCCGGTCTTCTTCTTGCGCTTCTTGTTGGTGTTCTTGGTCGCGCTGCGGCGCGGGCCGGGACCTCCCGCGAGCGCCGGCATGCCAGCATGCCCGGCATCCCGCCACCCATCATCTGGGTCATCATCTTCTGCGCCTCGAAGAACTGGTCGACGAGCCGGTTGACCTCGTTGACGGTGACGCCCGAGCCGCGGGCGATCCGGAGCCGCCGCGAGCCGTTCAGCACCTTGGGCTCGGTCCGCTCCTGCGGCGTCATCGAGCGGATGATCGCGGCGATGCGGTCGAGGTCGGAGTCGTCGACGCTGTCCATCGCCTCCTTCATCTGGCCCTTGAGCTGGCCCATGCCGGGCAGCATCCCGAGCAGGCCGGAGATCGGGCCCATCCGGCGGATCATGGTCAGCTGCTTGAGGAAGTCCTCGAGCGTGAAGCTCTTGCCGCTCGCGAGCCGGGCCGCCATCTCTTCGGCTTCGTCGGCCTCGAACGCCTTCTCGGCCTGCTCGATCAGCGTGAGCATGTCGCCCATGCCGAGGATCCGGCTGGCCATCCGCTCGGGGTGGAAGACGTCGAAGTCGGCGAGCTTCTCGCCGGTGGACGCGAACATCACCGGCGCGCCGCAGACCTGCGCCACCGACAGCGCCGCGCCGCCGCGGGCGTCGCCGTCGAGCTTGGTCAGGACGACCCCGCTGAAGCCGACGCCGTCGGCGAACGCACGGGCGGTGGTCACCGCGTCCTGGCCGATCATGGCGTCGAGGACGAACAACGTCTCGTCCGGCTGCACGGCGTCGCGGATGGCGGCAGCCTGCGCCATCAGCTCGGCGTCGAGGCCCAGCCGGCCGGCGGTGTCGACGACGACCATGTCGTAGCCCTTGCTCCGGGCGTACGGGATCGACTCGCGCGCGACCTGCACCGGGTCGCCGACGCCCGAGCCCGGTTGCGGTGCGTAGACCTCGACGCCGGCCTGACCGCCGACGACCTGCAGCTGGGTCACGGCGTTCGGGCGCTGCAGGTCGCACGCGACGAGCAGCGGCGCGTGACCGAGGCCGCGCAGGTGGAGCGCGAGCTTGCCGGCGAGGGTCGTCTTGCCGGCGCCCTGCAGGCCGGCGAGCAGGATCACCGTCGGCGCGGTCTTGGCGTACCGGAGCCGTCGGGTCTCGCCGCCGAGGATCGCGACGAGCTCCTCGTCGACGATCTTGATGACCTGCTGCGCCGGGTTGAGCGCGCCGCTGACCTCCGCGCCCCGGGCACGCTCCTTGACGGCGGCGACGAACGTCCGGACCACCGGCAGCGCGACGTCGGCCTCGAGCAGCGCGACCCGGATCTCGCGGGCCGTGGCGTCGATGTCGGCCTCGGACAGCCGCCCCTTGCCGCGCAGCGACGACAGGGCTCCGCCCAGCCGGTCGGACAGGGCTTCGAACACGGGCCGATCGTACGGGTGTCAGGCCAGCAGGCGTTTGAAGCCGACGTGGCTGGCGGTGAAGCCGTGGGTCTCGTAGAACCGGTGCGCGTCGCCGCGCGCGAGGTTGCTCGTCAGCTGGACCCGGTAGGCACCCCACTCGCGGGCCCGCGCGACCGCGGCCTCGAGCAGCACGCCACCGATCCCGTCGCCGCGGCGGTCGGCCTCGACGTGCATCGACTCGACCTCGGCGCAGAGCCCGCCGCGGTGCTGCACGTGGCGGAAGCCGACCAGCTGGCACATGCCGACGACGCGCGCCCTGACCTCCGCGACCAGGACGGCGCTGTGGGGCGCGTCGGCGATCTCGCGGAGCGCGTCCGCGTACGGGCTCAGGTCGGTCTCGGGGGTGAGGCCGGGGTCGAGCGCCCCGCCGGCGATGAGCGCCACCAGCCGCGGGACGTCGGCCACCCCGGCGTCACGGATCCGCAGGTCGTCGGCCACGGGCGGAGCGTAGGGGAACGCGGACGGCATCAGGCCAGCGCCGCCAGGACCGAGCGGGTGACGCGCTCCCGCGCGACCGCGTCCAGGGGGGCGACGCTGAAGGTGTCCACGACGTCCGCACCGAGGGTCTGGCAGCGGGCCGAGTGCACGTCGCCGCCCGCCAGCGCGATGGCCGCGGCGATGCGGTGCAGCACGCCCAGCCCGTCGGGGGCGCGCACCTGCAGGATCGGCTCGCTCACCGCGTCGTCGACCCAGGTCACGGCCGGCGGCTGCGCCGAGGCGGCGTGCGGGTACGCGGCCGCGCTCTGCGCGACCCGCGCCGACAGCGGCCCCGGCGACCCGAGACCGCGCGCAACCTCGGCCCGCACCAGCGCCCAGTCGGGGCCGGAGCCGTGCCGCGGGTGGGCCGCGACGCTCAGCAGCCCCCAGCCGTCCTCGGTGTACGCGGCCAGCGCGCGGATCTCCAGACGGTGCAGGGCCAGCGCCCCCGCGACCGTGGCGATCACGCCCGGATGGTCGGGCACGACGACGTCGATCTCGAGGTCGGGGTGCTCGCCGCGGGCGACGACCGCGACCTCGCGGGCCTCGAGCAGCGCGCGCTGCGGTTCGGTCAGCTCGGTCGTCGGCGGCGGCTGGCCGCCCAGGACGGCGCGGGTCCGCTCGACCAGCCGCGCCAGCAGGCCCGCCTTCCAGCGGCTCCAGGCCGCCGGGCCGGTGGCGCGGGAGTCGGCCTCGGTGAGCGCGGCGAGCAGGTCGAGCGTGTCGACGTCGCCGACCGCCGCGGCGGTCGCGGCGATCACCTCGGGGTCGTCGAGGTCGCGCCGCTGCGCGGTGTCGGCGAGCAGCAGGTGGTACTGGATCAGGCGTACGAGGGTGGCGGCGTCGGCGGCATCGAGGCCGAGCCGCGGACCGAGCTCGCCCACGATGCGCATGCCGACCTCGGTGTGGTCGCCGGGCAGGCCCTTGCCGATGTCGTGCAGCAGCGCGCCGAGCAGCAGCAGGTCGGGTCGCCCGACCGTGCGGGTCAGGCCGGCGGCGACCGACGCCGCCTCCAGCAAGTGCCGGTCGACGGTGAAGCGGTGGTAGGCGTTGCGCTGCGGGCGGCTGCGGGTGTGCTCCCACTCCGGCAGCAGCCGGGACCACAGCCCGGCCTGGTCGAAGGCCTCGAGCACCGGCACTGCGGCGGGGCCGGCCGCGAGGGTCACGACGAGCAGGTCGAGCGCCGCGGCGGGCCACGGCTCGGGGACCGGCGGGCACTCCCCCAGCCGGTCGAGCGTCGCGAGGCTCGCCGGCAGCCCGCTCGTCGCCGAGGCCGCCGCGACGCGCAGCGGCAGCAGCGCGTCGTCGGTCGGGTGGATGCCGCTGCCCAGCACCAGCTCGCCGTCGTACGCGTCCACCCCGGCCGCGACCGGCTCCCGCGCCGCGCCGCGCCCGAACAGCCCGCGCCGCAGCCGAGCACCGGCCGACCGCTCCCGCGGCAGCACCGACCGCCAGGTCACGTCCAGCGCGTACGCGATCGTGCGGGCCGCCGCGGCGACCTCGGCCATCAGCGCGTCCGCGTCGCGGCGGCCGAGCGGCCCGGCGAGCGCGTCCTGCTCCTGCAGGGTGAGCCGGTCGCCGCGGCTACGTCGCGCCAGCTCCCCGCGGACGTCCAGAAGCAGCGCCTTCGCGGCTACGACGGCCTCACCCGGCCGGTCGGTCCGCTGCGTCGCGGCCACCTGCCAGAGCGCCTGGGCGTCGCGCAGCCCGCCGCGCGAGGACTTCAGGTCGGGCTCGAGCAGGTACGCCAGCTCCCCCGACCGCTCGGCGCGCTCGCGGCAGGCGGCGGCGAGCTCGGGCAGCCGGCGCACGGCGTCGGCGCGCCACCGCGCGAGGTGCCGGGACCGCAGCTGCTCGACCAGGGTCGCGTCGCCGGCGACGAGCCGGGCGTCGAGCAGCCCGACCGCGACCTTCAGGTCCTCGCGCGCAGCGGCCAGCGACTCGGCCACGGTGCGCACGCTGTGATCGAGGCCGACCTTCGAGTCCCACACCGGGTACCAGATGCGGTCGGCCACGGCCCCGACGTCGGGGCGGCCGTCGTGGAGCAGCACCAGGTCCAGGTCGGAGGCCGGCGTCAGCTCGCCGCGGCCCAGCGATCCGACGGCGACGAGCGCGACGCCCGGGCCCGCGTCCCCGAGCAGGCCGGTGAGCCAGCGGTCGGCGGCGTCGGTCAGCGAACGCCGCAGAGCCGGCCCGACGAGGTCGGGCCGGCTCTGCGGGTCGTACGGATGCTGCTGGGGCCCGGTCATCGGCCCCGATCCTGCCTGGTCGCGACTACAGCGCGTCCGCGCCGCGCTCGCCGGTGCGGACCCGGACGATCGCCTCGACCGGGGTGACCCACACCTTGCCGTCACCGATGGACCCGGTGGCCGCCGCCGCGACGATCGCGTCGACCGCCCCGGCCGCGTCGGCGTCGTCGAGGAGGACCTCGACGCGCACCTTCGGCACGAAGTCGACCGTGTACTCGGCGCCGCGGTAGACCTCGGTGTGGCCCTTCTGCCGGCCGAAGCCCTGGACCTCCGAGACGGTCATCCCGTTGACGCCCCACTGCTGCAGGGCGGACTTGATGTCGTCCAGCTTGAACGGCTTGACGATGGCGGTGACCAGCTTCATGCTCAGGCCTCCGATCCGGTGGTGGCCGGTT
>CAJCIY010000260.1 GCA_903970495.1 Candidatus Melainabacteria bacterium
ACGAGAGCGGCGCTCTCGGCGCTCGGGCTGACGGCCGACCCGGACGCGGGACTGCCGTAGCCGACGCCCTGCAGCGGGCTCGAGTCGGGCTGGGTCACCGCCGCGCTGCCGTCGAGGCTGCCCGACTCCAGCAGCACCACCCGCTCGTAGCGGTGGCCGCCGGTGCCGTCGGCGACCGCCCAGATCCAGTAGACGACGCTCCAGCTCTGCCCGCCGTCCTGGTAGGTCAGCGCGTGCCCGGTCACGCCGCCCAGGTCGACGGTGTGGTCGCCGTGGACGGCGTACCCGTGGAAGCTGTAGCAGGCCTCGATGCCGTAGGCGTTGAACGGCTGGATGCTGCGGGAGTCGATGACGTCGGCGATGACCGGCGCCTGCGGGGTGCCCGGCAGCCCCGGCCCGTACGCGGTCTGGGCGTAGGACAGCCGGTGCCAGCTCGAGCCGCTGCCGAAGAAGCGGGTCACCCAGTCGTACTCGGCGATCGGCGCCGCCTCGAAGCCGGGGACGACCGCCGGACGGACGTCGATCGCCTCGACCTTGGGCGCGCCGAAGTCGGAGGCGGTCAGCTGGAAGCGGGTCAGCGCGCCGTCGAGGCCGAACAGCACGATCACGATCGCGAGCAGCGAGACGCCGGCGAGGCGCATCCCCGCCGCGCCGCGCGGCACCGCGCCGAGCCGCTCCCGCAGCGGGGCCGTGGTGGGCTCCGTCGGGATCGTGAGCCTCGCCAGCGGCATCACCAGCACCATCACCAGGACCGCGACCGCGAACTCGACCAGCCCGAGGACCGGGTGCAGGCCGTCGACCGCGAACGGCTCGCCCCAGACGTGCCCGGCCCAGAAGATCGCCAGGATCCGGAGCAGGTTGAAGCCCCACACCAGCAGCAGGCCGGTCGCGAGCCACAGCGCCTTGCGGAGCCGGCCGCCGCGGACGATCGCACCGAAGGCCGTGCCGACCAGCGCGAAGCCGACGACGCCGTTCACCCCGGAGCAGGAGGACGCGACGCTGACCTCGTACGGCACGGCGTGGTGCACGATCCGGAACGTCGAGCCGTCGCTGCCGGCGACCGGTGTCGCGACGTGCAGCAGGTGCAGCGACGCCCGCAGCCCGGAGATCGTGGTGCCGGTGGTCAGACCGAGGAAGTGGTCGATGAACCAGGCGTACGGGACCGGCCAGGCGAGCAGCAGGAACGCGACCGCGACCCGGAACCGCCAGAGCGCCCGGACGCCGAACAGCAGCACGACGGCGCCGGCGACGAACAGCGGCAGCGTGAGCAGGTCGACGCGGTAGAGCCAGAAGTCGCTGCCGAGCCGGCCGGGCAGCGTCGCCTGCAGGAACAGCGCCACCGCGAGCAGGGGGAAGCCGACGATGAGGTCGAGCTGCCGGTCGTGGATCTCCGGCTCGGCCGCCGTCCTCGGCGTCAGCACCGCGATGCCGACGGCCATCGGCGGGACCAGCCCCAGGTACGCCAGCGGGGTGTCGAGGCCGAGGTCGCGCGCGAGCGTCAGGAGTGTGTAGTGGTAGGCCACGACGACGGCGAGACCGAGCAGGGCCAGCCGGAGACCGACGGTGTCGACCAGGCCGCGTACGCGGGCCGCGGCGACGGGCACGGCTCCGCTCGTCACGGCATCGGACGCTACGGACCGGTTCGGGACGGCTCCGCTCGCGCCGGCGACGGCGAGGTGAACAGCAGTCGTCCGGAGGGTGTCAGCGCCGCGCCTCCTCGGCGCGCACCGCCTGGGCGTACGCCCGGGCGACCGTCCGCAGCGCTGCCTCCGGGTCGATCTTCTGCGCGGTGGCGCGGGCGACGAGCCCGAACAGCGCCCGGCCGACCAGCTCCTCGGGCTCGGCATCCCGCTCGACGTCCGGCAGCGCGTCGGGCAGCCCGGCCTTCCGTGCCCGGCTCAGCAGCTTCGCGGCGAGGCTCAGGGACGGCTGGCCCAGGGCGACCCCGTCGAGCGCCGAGGTCCGCCCCTTCTCGGCGCGCTTGATCGCATCCCAGCTGCGCTCGACCTCGGCCGCGTCCATGGTGTCGGCCTTCTCCGATCCGCCGAACACGTGCGGATGGCGGCCGACCAGCTTGTCGACGAGGCCGGCGGCGACGTCGTCGACCGACCACGGCGCGGCCCGCTCCTCGGCGAGCCGGGCGTGGAAGAGCACCTGCAGCAGCACGTCGCCGAGCTCCTCGCGCAGGTCGACGTCGATCGCCCCGTCCTCGATCGCCTGATAGGCCTCGTACGTCTCCTCCAGCAGGTACGGCGCGAGCGACGCGTGCGTCTGCTCGGCGTCCCAGGGGCAGCCGCCGGGCGAGCGGAGCCGGTCCATCACGGCGACCGCGTCGAGCAGCCGGGCGCCCGGGACGTCGTGGGAGCCGGCGAGGTCGACGACGGTGACCTCGGGGTCGGCGTCGAGGGCGGCCCGCAGCGGGTCGTCGCCGTCGGCGGCGAGCCACGTGCAGTCCCCCGTACGCGGGTCACCGGACCTCACGGTGATGCCCTCGGCCCGCAGCGCCACCGCCTGCCGGTGCTCACCCGCGGCGAGGACCGGGTCGGCCCGGAGGGCGGCCCAGGCCGCGGCGGTCAGCAGACCGGGGGCGACCCGTGGGCTCGTCGTCAGCCAGACGACGGTCGGCATCAGCCGCTGGCGGACGCGGTCGCCGAGGCGAGCGGGGTCGACAGCTCGGTGCCGGCCGGCGGGTTCCCGACGCTGCCGAGCGGCAGCGACTCGACGTCGGTGCCGGTCGGGGTCCAGCCGCCGAAGCGCGGGTTGATGTGGACGCCGAGCGTCTTCTCCGCCGGGGTGTAGTACGCGTCGTCGAAGGCCGTCGCCCGCTCGACCGAGTCGGGCGCGAGCGCCTCGGCGAGCGTCCGCTGGTGGACGGCGGTGATCTCGACGACGATCGACTCACCGCCCTGCAGCGTCTCCGGGCCGACGATCTCGTTCGCCGTGTAGGCGGTCGTCAGGGGCTTGCCGAGCACGGTGCTCAGGGCCGGGCCGTCGACGGTCGGCGTCTCGACCTCGCCGCCCGCCTGCTGCACCTCCGACTCGAGCGTCGGCAGCGCGGACGCCGGGGCGCTCTGCAGCGCGGTCACCAGCTGGGAGGGCTCCAGCGACGCGGGCAGGACGAACGCGGCCACCGTGTAGACGCCGTGGTCGGGCTGGGCGTCGTACGCGGCCGTGACCTGGGCGTCGGTGACCGGACCGCGCGTCACGAGCGCGTCGTACGTCGCCTCGACCTCCGCCTCCTGCTGCAGGTCGGCGCCCTTGGCCGCCAGGTCGGAGGCGGCCTGGGTCGGCGTCGCCGCGGTGCCGCCGGTGGTGGAGAGCTCCGAGGCGATCGCCGTCCGCGCGGCGCCGACGTCGGTGGGGGTGACGCTCACGCCGTACTGGCCGGCGAGGTGCTGCAGCAGCTGGAGGGAGACGAGCTGCCCGAGGACGGTCCGCTGCACGGTGCCCTGCGGGGCGTTGGAGGAGCCGCCCGTCGGCTGCGCGGCCAGCACCTGCTGCGTGGCGTTGCGGAGCTGGTCGACGGTGATGCGGGCGTCGCCCACCGTCGCGGCCGCGCCGGCGTGGAACGGGGCGCACGCGCCGGCGGCCACCGCGGTCAGGGCCAACGCCGGCAGCGCGACGAGCAGGTCTCTGCGGCGCTTCACGTGAGGCATTCTGCCGAACGCCCGACGATCATGTCCGGCCGGGCCGTCTGCCCTCACATTTTGTAGGTTCGGATGCGTCAGATGTGACGCATCCGAACCACCAATTCGTGAGAATCAGCTCGGGACCGTCGCCGGCTCGCCCGCGACCGTGCGCAGCACCTCGCCGGCCCAGGCGAGCAGCTCGCGGTCGCGGATCGGCTGACCGCCGATGCGACCGGTGTCGGTCGGCCGCGGCACCAGCACGGTGCGGGTCGCCGCCTTGACGACCGCCCCCTTGAACAGGCGTGCCAGCCGCAGCTGCTGCGACTCGGCCAGCGCCCACGGCGCGAACCGGATCGACGGACCGGCGAGCGTGACCTCGGTCAGTCCGTGCGCCCGCGCCAGCACCCGGAACCGGGCGACCGAGAGGAGCGTCTCGACGGGCTCCGGCAGCGGTCCGTACCGGTCGAGGAGCTCCTCGCCGATCGCGATGATGGCCGCCTCGTCGGACGCCTCGGCCAGCCGGCGGTAGGCCTCCAGCCGCAGTCGCTCGGAGTCGACGTAGTCGTGCGGCAGGTGCGCGTCGAGCGGCAGCTCCACCTTGACCTCGCGCTGCTCGTCGACCGGCTCGCCGCCGTTCTTGAAGTCGCGCACCGCCTCGCCGACCATCCGGACGTACAGGTCGAAGCCGACGCCGGCGATGTGGCCCGACTGCTCGCCGCCCAGCAGGTTGCCGGCGCCGCGGATCTCGAGGTCCTTCAGCGCGATGGCCATGCCGCCGCCGAGGTCGGTGTGCTGCGCGATCGTCGCGAGCCGGTCGTGGGCGGTCTCGGTCAGCGGCTTGTCCGGCGGATAGAGGACATAGGCGTACGCCCGGTCGCGACCGCGGCCGACCCGGCCGCGCAGCTGGTGGAGCTGCGAGAGCCCGAACGCGTCCGCCCGCTCGACGACGAGGGTGTTGGCGTTCGGGATGTCGAGGCCCGACTCGACGATCGTGGTGCAGACCAGCACGTCGTAGGACTTCTCCCAGAAGCCGACCATGACCTGCTCGAGCAGCTCCTCGTGCATCTGGCCGTGCGCGACGGCGACCCGCGCCTCGGGCACCAGCTCGCGGAGCCGGGCGGCGGCCCGGTCGATCGAGTCGACCCGGTTGTGGATGTAGAAGACCTGCCCCTCGCGCAGCAGCTCGCGGCGGATCGCGGCCGCGACCTGCTTGTCCTCGTACGCGCCGACCATCGTCAGCACCGGGTGCCGCTCCTCGGGCGGCGTCGCGATCACCGACATCTCGCGGATGCCGGTGAGGCTCATCTCCAGCGTGCGCGGGATCGGCGTCGCCGACATCGACAGCACGTCGACCGACGCGCGGATCGCCTTCAGCTGCTCCTTGTGCTCGACGCCGAACCGCTGCTCCTCGTCGACCACGACCAGGCCGATGTCCTTGAACCGGACGCCCGCCGACAGCAGCCGGTGGGTGCCGATGACGACGTCGACCGTGCCGTCGGCGAGGCCGTCGGTGACCGCCGTGAGGTCGGCGGCCGAGTTGAACCGCGACATCTGCGCGACCTTCACCGGGAACGGTGCGTACCGCTCCGAGAAGGTCTGGTAGTGCTGCCGGGCGAGCAGCGTCGTCGGGCAGAGGATCGCGACCTGCTTGCCGTCCTGCACCGCCTTGAACGCGGCCCGTACGGCGATCTCGGTCTTGCCGAAGCCGACGTCGCCGCAGACCACCCGGTCCATCGGCACCGGCTTGGCCATGTCGGCCTTGACCTCGTCGATGGCGGCCTGCTGGTCGGGCGTCTCCCGGTACGGGAAGGCGTCCTCGAGCTCGCGCTGCCACGGCGTGTCCGGCCCGAAGGCGTAGCCGGGAGCGGCCTGGCGGGCGGCGTACAGGCGGATCAGCTCGCCGGCGATCTCGCGGACCGCCTTGCGGGCGCGGCCCTTGG
>CAJCIY010000261.1 GCA_903970495.1 Candidatus Melainabacteria bacterium
CTCGTCGGCGCCGGCAAGCGTGTCGGCCAGCCGCAGCGCGCGGACGAGGTGCGTCTCGGCGCTGACGGTGTCGTCGCGGGCGAGGGCCGCCCGACCGAGCCGCAACGCGGCCGCGAGACCGGGACCAGCGACCTGCCAGACCGGGTCGCCCGCGGGCAGGCCCATCTCGCCGGCCAGCCGCAGCGCGCGGTCGGCCTGCACGGCCGCCACCGCGTCGGCGTCGCCGGCCGCCTGCTCGCCGTGCTCGGCAGCCCACCGGGCCGCCCCGGCGTGACGACGCGCGCGCTCGACCTTCGGCAGACCCGCGTACGCGACGTCGCGGGCGAGGGTGTGGGCGAAGGTGAACCGGCCCTGGCCGGCGGCCGTCAGCATCCCCCGGCCGACGAGCGTGTCGACGAGACCGACGACCGTCGTGGGGTCGATGCGCTGGTCGACGTACGCCAGGGCGTCGGCCGGGAAATCGGAGCCGAACACCGAGGCATCGCGCAGCAGCGCCCGCGCCGCCGGGTCGAGCGAGTCGATCCGGGCGGCCAGCACCGCCTGCACCCCGGCCGGCAGCAGCCCCTCGGGGATGTCCTCGCGCAGCGTCCAGCGGTCGCCGCTGCTGACCAGCAGGCCGCGGTCGACGAGCAGGTGGAGCAGCTCGCCGAGGAAGAACGGGTTGCCGTCGGCCCGGGCGACGAGCGCCTCCTTCGCCGCGTCGCCGAGGTCCGCGCCGCCCAGGTACGCCCGCAGCAGCCGTTCGGCCGCGGCCCGGTCGAGCGGTCCGACGGGCAGCAGCTCGTCGACCCCCTGGTGCGACCAGGCGCCGTCCGGGTCGCCGACGACCCGCCGGCCGACGCCGACGTACAGGACCGGGCCGCTCACCCGCGAGACCACCTCGCCGAGCGCGTCGAGCAGCGGTCGCCGGGCGAGGTGCAGGTCGTCGACGACGAGGACCACGGGCTCGTCGTCGGCGGCGAGCGCGCTGACCAGGGCGACGACGCCGTCCACGTCGGGGCGCTCGACCCGCAGGCCGGGCGTGAGGTCACCGGCCCGGCCGGTGCCGTCGGACTCCGCGGCGACGCCGAGCAGGGCGAGCAGCTGCTCGGCGAGGTTGGTCGGTGTCCAGCTGACCTGCCGCGGCACCGGGAGCTGCGAGACCGTGCGCTCGACCCGCTCGCGGATCTCCTCGTCGGAGTCGCCGGAGGCGACGTCGCAGGCGGTGCGGACGATCTGCGCCAGCGGCGCGAGATCCCGGCTGAGCCCGAACGGGCGGCACTGCCCGCGCAGCACCCGCGCGCCGGGGATCTCCCCCGCGAAGTGGGCGAGCTCGCGGACGAGCCGGGTCTTGCCGATGCCCGCCTCGCCGACGACCAGCACGCCGCCGGCCTCGCCGCGTTCGCGCACCGACTGCAGCCGACCGACCAGGGCGCCGAGCTCCGCCTCGCGCCCGATGATCGGCGCCTCGTCGCCGACCCCGAGACCGCTCGAGCCCGTGGCCCGCAGCGTCACCAGCTCGTACGCCTCGACCGTCTCGCGCTTGCCCTTCAGCCGCAGCGGCGGCAGCGTCCGCCACGAGGCGACGGCCATGGTCGCCGCGGCGGTGTCGCGACCTGCGTACACGGCCCCGACGCCGGCCGCGTCCGAGAGCCGGCTCGCGGTGTTCACCGCGTCGCCGACGACGGTGTAGCTGACCTGCGCCTGCACCCCGGCAAGCACCTCGCCGGTGTTGAGGCCGACCCGCAGCCCGAGCCGCCGGCCGCCGCCGCCGGTCTCCTCGTGCACCAGGCTCGCGACCGCGCGCTGCATGGCGGCTGCCGCGAGAACGGCCCGCTCGGCGTCGTCCTCGTGGGCGACCGGGGCGCCGAAGACGGCCATGATCCCGTCGCCGGTGAGCTTGTCCACATGGCCGTCGACCTCGGTGACCGCATGGGCCAGCGCGGCGAGCAGCCGGTCGGTGACGACACCGACGCGTTCGGGGTCGAGGTCCTCGGCCCACGCCGTGAACTCCGTCAGGTCGCCGAACAGCACCGTGACGATGCGGCGTTCGGCGTCCTCGACGCTGGCGGGGAACTGCTGCGGCGCACCGCAGTGGAAGCAGAAGCGAGCGCCCGGGACGAGCGGCGTGCCGCACGACCCACAGGTCACCTCCGCTCGCCTCCGCCGTCGTCCTGCGTCTCGTCGTGCGTCTCGTCCTGCGTCTCGTCGAGGTACGCCAGCTGCGCCAGCACCGACAGCGTCGCCGCGGGCCACAGCACCCGGTCGACGTCGGCGTAGACGACCTCGACGACCTGCTCGGCGGTGGTGGCGCCGGCGGCGCGGGCGTCGCGTACCTGCTGCAGCCGGGACTCGCGGTGCTCGCGGTAGTAGGCGATCCAGCCGGCGACGTCGGTCACCACCGGACCGTGGCCGGGCCGGATCCGCTGCGCGTCGATGCCGGCGAGGCGGGCGAGCGAGTCGAGGTAGTCGCCGAGCCGGCCGTCGGGGTGCGCGACGACGGTCGTGCCGCGGCCGAGCAGGGTGTCGCCGGTGTAGAGCGTGCCGTCGTCGGCGTCGAGGAAGGTGACCGAGTCGGCGGTGTGGCCGGGGGTCGCGAGCACCTGCAGGGTCAGCCCGTCGACGGCGACCACGTCGCCCTCGCCGACCGGGGTCAGCGCGACGCCGGTCCGTTCGGCGAACCGCGGCAGACCCTCGGCGTGGTCGAGGTGGTGGTGGGTGACGAGGACCGCGCCGACCTCGCGGCCGCCTTCGGTGGCGGCGGTCGCGACGGCCTCGAGGTGCGCCTCGATCAGCGGGCCGCAGTCGAGCACGACCGAGCGGCCGCCGGGGGCGCGCAGCACCCAGGTGTTGGTGCCCTCGAGGGTCATCGGACCGGGGTTCGGCGCGAGCAGGTGGGTCACGCCGACCGACCGCGCGCTCACCCTCGTCGCACCTCGAACCGCCAGCCGTCGCCGCCGCCGGCCGGGTCGGGTACGAGCTCCGGCGAGATGCGCTCGACCGTGCGGTCCGCGGCGAGCGCGGCGGCGACGTCGGCGTACGCGGCCAGCTCGGTGCAGACCGCCATCGTCGGCGGCATCAATCGCTGCTGGAGGGCCTCCGGAACGGTGAACCAGCGGCCCTGGTCGGCCTCGCCGTCGGCGACGCGGGCCGTCTCGCCGCCCGGGAGCGCGGCGAGCAGGAAGCGGGTGTCGTAGCGGCGCGGCTCGCAGGTCGGGGTGACCCAGTGCGCGAGCGGGCGGAGGTTCGCGGCGGTCACCGCGACGCCGCACTCCTCGGCGGTCTCGCGGATGGCGGCGCCGACGACGCGGCGCAGCAGGGCCTCGTCGCCGTAGCAGAAGGCATCCGCCCACGCAGCCGGCAGACCGGGACCGCCGTCGTCGGACGGGTCGACCTTGCCGCCCGGGAACACCAGCATCCCGGCGGCGAACGCCATGGTGCGTACGCGCCGCAGCAGGAAGATCTCGAGCCGGCCGTCGTCGCGGGGCTCGCCGTCGCGGACCAGCACGACGGTCGCGGCGTCGCGCGGTGCGACCGGCTCCAGCTCGCCGGCGAGGATCGCGCGGGCGCGCTCGACGACCTCGGGCGGGAACGGGTGGCTCACGCTGCGAGCCTAGGAGCGCAGCCGGACGACGAGCTCGACCTCGACCGGCGCACCGAGCGGCAGCGCAGCGACACCGACGGCGCTGCGGGCGTGCCGGCCGGCCTCGCCGAAGACGTGACCGAGCAGGTCGCTCGCGCCGTTGACGACCACCGGTTGCTGGTGGAAGCCGTCCGCCGAGGCGACGAAGCCGACCACCTTCACGACCCGCTCGACGTCGTCGAGGTCGACCACCGAGGCGACGGCGGCGAGGGCGTTCAGCGCGCAGGTACGGGCGAGCGCGGCGGCCGCCTCGACCGTGACGTCGCGGCCCACGAGGCCGGTGAGCGGCAGCCGGCCGTCGACGAGCGGCAGCTGGCCGGCGGTCCAGACCAGGCCGCCGTCGAGCACCGCCGGCACGTACGCGCCGGCCGGCGTCGCGACCGGCGGCAACGTCAGCCCCAGTCGCGCGAGCTGGTCGGCGACGCTCATGCGCGCACCACGAGCGGGATGGCTCCCCTCATGCCAGCGGGCGCTTGAGGTAGGCGACGAGCTGCTCGGGGTTCGGGCCGGGGATGACGGCGACGAGCTCCCAGCCGTCGCTGCCCCAGTTGTCGAGGATCTGCTTGGTCGCGTGGGTCAGCAGCGGGACGGTGACGTACTCCCAGCGGGTCATGCCCGCGAGACTAGTGAACCGGCGTGTACCGCAGGCGGCGTCGCTCGGCCTCGGTCAGCCCGCCCCAGATCCCGTACGGCTCCTGCACGTAGAGCGCGTACTCGAGGCAGGCGTCGCGGACGGCGCAGCCGTTGCACAGCTCGCGGGCCGCGGCCTCGCGTGCGGTGCGCTCATCGCGCGTCTCGGTCGTCGGCGGCGGGAAGAAGTGCTCGGCGGTGGCGCCCTGGCAGGCAGCCCCCGCTCGCCACGTCGGTTCCAGCTGCGCGAGCGACATGCGACCTCCCTGACAGCGGTCGAGCGGCGAACCGCTCTCCCCGGTACGGCGCGGTCCGGACACTTCCCGGGCCAGCCCCCGCAGCCTGCCTCCGCGCGACCGGGAGCGGAAGTCTTGACTTCGCCGGGTAGCCGGCGTAGCCGGCGAAGTAGGTTCATCGGTGTGGCGGCGGCAGGGAACGACGGTCTGCGCCTGCACGTCGTGACCGGCAAGGGCGGCACCGGCAAGACGACGGTGGCTGCCGCTCTCGCGCTTGCCCTCGCCCGCGACGGCGGCCGGGTGCTGCTGAGCGAGGTCGAGGGGCGGCAGGGGATCGCGCAGCTGTTCGACACCCCGCCGCTGCCCTACGAGGAGACCCGCGTCGCCCGAGCGCCCGGCGGCGGCGAGGTGCTGGCGCTCGCCATCGACCCCGCGGCCGCGCTGATCGAGTACCTCGCGATGTTCTACCACCTGCGCGGCGCCGGATCGATCTTGAACCGGATCGGCGCGATCGAGTTCGCGACCACCATCGCCCCCGGCGTCCGCGACGTGCTGCTCACCGGCAAGATCAAGGAGGCCGTCGACCGACGCGACGGCCAGGGCCGCTACGTCTACGACGCCGTCGTCCTCGACGCCCCGCCGACGGGGCGGATCACCCGCTTCCTCAACGTCACCGCCGACGTCTCCTCGCTCGCACGGATGGGGCCGGTGAAGTCGCAGGCCGACAGCGTGCAGCGCGTCGTCCGCTCCCCCGCCACCGCGGTGCACCTCGTGACGCTGCTCGAGGAGATGCCGGTGCAGGAGACGGTCGACGGCATCGCCGAGCTGCGCGCGGCGCAAATCCCCGTCGGCCGGGTGATCGTCAACCTGCGGCGGCAGCCGTACCCGCTGCCGGCCCGGATCGTGAAGAAGGACGTGACCGAGGCGCTGACCTCGGTGGGCGTGGGCGGCGGCAAGGCCGTCGTCGACGGTCTGGTCGCCGAGGCCGCCGCCTACCGCGAGCGGGTCGCGCTCGAGGACCGCGAGCTGGCAGACGTCGAGGCGCTCGGCCAGCCCGTCACGCTGCTCGCGCAGCAGCCCGGTCCGATCGACCGCGGCGCCCTGCTCGCCCTCGCCGACTCCCTGGCAGCACAAGGCTTCCCGCCGGCCAAGGCGGCCTCGTGAGCTTCGACGTCGACGCCCTGCTGCGCGAGGCGAAGGTGATCGTCTGCTGCGGCAGCGGCGGCGTCGGCAAGACCACGACTGCCGCGGCGCTCGCGGTCCGCGCCGCCGAGCAGGGCCGGCGGACCGTCGTGCTGACCATCGACCCGGCCCGGCGCCTCGCGCAGGCGATGGGCCTGACCGAGCTCGACAACACCCCCCGCCGCGTACAGGGGATCGAGGGCGACCTCGACGCGATGATGCTGGACATGAAGCGCACGTTCGACGAGATCGTCGTCGCACACTCCGGGCCGGACCGCGCCGATGCGATCCTCGCAAACCCCTTCTACCAGTCGCTGTCGTCCTCGTTCGCGGGGACACAGGAGTACATGGCGATGGAGAAGCTCGGCCAGCTCGTAGCCGAGGACCGCTGGGACCTCGTCGTCGTCGACACCCCGCCGACCCGGTCGGCGCTCGACTTCCTGGACGCGCCGCAGCGCCTCGGCACCTTCCTCGACGGTCGGCTGATCAAGATCCTGCTGGCACCCGCGCGGGCCGGTGGGCGGGCCTACCTCAAGGTCGTCAACGCCGGGCTCAGCGCCGTCACGCGCACCGTCACGAAGATCATCGGTGCGCAGCTGCTCACCGACCTGCAGCAGTTCGTGGCCTCGCTCGAGACCATGTTCGGGGGGTTCCGCGCACGGGCCGACGAGACCTACGCGATGTTGAAGGCGCCGGGCACGGCCTTCGTCGTGGTCGCCTCGCCGGAGCCGGCGGCGCTGCGGGAGGCGTCGTACTTCGCCGACCGGCTGAGCGCGGAGTCGATGCCGCTGGCCGGGCTCGTGGTCAACCGCGTGCACACCCCCGAGCTCGACGGCCTCGGCGCGGCGACCGCCACCAGCGCTGCGGAGCGGCTCGAGCAGGCTGGCGGCAGCGAGGTGACGGCGGCGCTGCTGCGGCTGCACGCCGAGCGGGTCGCGGTGGCCGAGCGGGAGAGCACGCTGGTGGACCGGTTCGCGCGGTCGCACCCGTCCACCGGCGTACGCCGGGTCCCGGCGATGTCGACCGACGTGCACGACCTCGAGGGCCTCCGCCAAGTAGGAGCAGCGCTCGCGGGTTAGCCGGTCATCCCGACGTGCTGGCGGCGGGCCTGCTCGAGCAGCGTCCGCCAGCAGGTGACCTCGGGGCGCCGGCGCAGCAGCGCCCGACGCTCGCGTTCGGTCATGCCGCCCCAGACGCCGAACTCGACGCGGTTGTCCAGCGCGTCGGCCAGGCACTCCGTACGGACGGGGCAGCGCTGGCACACGGCCTTGGCCTTGTGCTGCTCCGCGCCGGCCACGAACAGCTCGTCGGGGTTGCCCTCACGGCAGGCCGCGTACGCCGCCCAGTCGTCCTCGGCGCGGACCGCATCGACCGATGCGCGACCGCGCGGCAAGCCCATCATCGTCACCGTCATCGTGCGTCCCTCCCGAGCTGCCGACCTCGCCTCCTGACACAGATCGGACGATTCGGGTCTGAACTGGAACCGCTCGGTTGCGCCGATCGGCGCAGCGGCCGTCTAACCTCTCTCCGTGGCCGTGGCGCGGGTGGGACGACGCACCCTGACCCTGCTCGTGCTCGCCGTCATCAGCGGTGTCCTGCTCGCCGGCCTGACGCTCCCGTTCGTGGGCGGGGTCGGCCTGCTCGCGAAGGCGGGCGGCACCTCGCTGACCAAGATCGGGTCGTGCCCGGCGACCCCGCCGCTGCCGCAGCGGTCGGTCCTGCTGGCCGCCGACGGCTCGGTGATCGCGACCCTCGCCGGCGCCGAGGACCGGGTCGTGGTCGCCGCGTCGGCGATCCCCCCGGTCATGCAGTACTCGATCGTCGCGATCGAGGACAACCGCTTCTACGAGCACAAGGGCGTCGACCTGCGCGGCGTGCTGCGCGCCGCCTCGGCCGACACCTCGTCCGGCGACTACGCCCAGGGCGCGTCGACGATCACCGAGCAGTACGTGAAGCTCGCCGACGTCGAGCTCGCCGGGCAGGACAAGACGGCGCAGGCGGCCGCGACCGAGAAGTCGATCGACCGCAAGCTGACCGACGCCCGCTGTGCCATCGCGCTGGAGAAGACGCTCACCAAGCAGCAGATCCTCACCGACTACCTCAACATCGCCTACTTCGGCGAGGGCATCTACGGCGTCGGCACCGCGGCGGAGTACTACTTCGGCGTCCCGATCCAGAAGGTGACGCTGGCGCAGGCGGCGCTGCTCGCCGGCCTCGTGAACAACCCGACCGCCTTCGACCCGGTGCTCCACCCGGCGGCCGCGACCGAGCGCCGCGACGACGTGCTCGCGGCCGTGAAGAAGTACGACATGCTCCCGGCGGCGCAGATCTCGGCGGCCGACCACACCAAGGTCGTGGTGCACCCGACCAAGAAGGCGGTCGGCGACCCGTGCAAGGCATCGTCCGCACCGGTCTTCTGCGCGTACGCACTGAACCAGCTGCTCAACGACCCCAAGCTGGGTGCGACGAGGGACGAGCGCGCCGACAAGGTCTACGAGGGCGGGCTCGACATCTACACCTCGTACGACGCGTCGGTGCAGGCCGCGACGAACGCCGGCATCGCCGACCACCTGCAGGACGGCATCCGGCAGGTCGCCGCCTCCGTCACCATCCAACCCGGTACCGGCAGCGTCCTGGCGATCGGCCAGAACCGCGCCTACGGGAGCGGCGCCGGTGAGGCGCAGGCCGTGTACGCCTCCGGGGAGCACTACGAGGTCGGGTCCACCTTCAAGCTGATGACGCTGACCGCGGCGATCGAGCAGGGCATCCCGCTCACGACGCACATCGTGTCGCCGCCCTGCTACCACGTGCCCGCGAACGCACCCGGCGGCGGCAGCAACCCGGGGCCCGGCGGGCGGTGCCCCAATGCGTTCTCGAACGCCGACGCCACCGAGTCCTGCGACTGCGACCTCTACAGCGGCACCTGGGACTCGGTGAACACGTTCTACGTCCAGCTCGAGGAGAAGGTCGGCGGACCGCAGGTCCTCGCCCAGGTGGCGAAGCAGCTCGGCATCGTGGGCAGCGGCCCGGCCAGTGACCCGAGCACTTTCCAGGGCGGCTTCTTCGGCTACTCGCTGACGCTCGGGTCCGGCGGCGGCTTCTCGGCGGTGGACATGGCGACCGCGTACGCGACGATCGCCGCGCACGGGATGGCGTGCACGCCGAACGCCGTCTCCCGGATCACGACGCTCGCCGGCGCATCCGTGCCCTTCACCGGCAGCAGCTGCCATCAGGCCGTGTCACCCACTGTCGCCGACACCGTGACCTCGATCCTGCAGGGTGTGCTGACCCAGAAGGGCGCGACCGGTGCCGGCCTCGGCATCGGCCGACCGGCCGCGGGCAAGACGGGAACGGTCGACGACGGCGAGGAGGGCTGGTTCGTCGGCTACACCCCGCAGCTGGCGACCGCCGTCGGCATCTTCGATCCGCTCCATCCAGCTGACGAGCTCCACCCGGTCACGCCGATCACCGACCTCGCCGACGGTCGTACGTACCAGCAAGAAGACTTCTTCGGCGCCAGCATCGCGGGGCCGATCTGGAAGTCGATCATGACTGCTGCAGACGAGAACCTGCCGGTCGAGGACTTCTCGGTCCCTGCAGCTTCCGACCCCGCGCCGGTCGCCACGTCGCCGTCGCCCTCCACCTCGACGAGCACGAGCCCGTCCGGCTCGCCCACCGCGACCGCGAGCGGCAGCCCGTCCGGCGGGGTGACCATCACGGTGACGCCACCGACCCTCTCGCCGACAGCGCCCCCGACGAAGCCCAAGAAGCCCGGGAAGTAGCTCCTCAGGCGAGCTGGCGGCGCACCTCGGCGGCGACCCGGCCGCCCTCGGCGCGGCCCGCGACAGCTGCGTTCGCGGCCCGCATCGCCGGCCCCATCTCGGTGGCGCCTGACTCGCCCAGCGCCTCGGCGACGATCTCCCGGAGCTCGACGTCGTCGAGCTGCTTCGGCAGGTACGCGGCGATGATCTCGCCCTCGGCGCGCTCCTTGGCGGCGAGCTCCTCGCGCCCGGCGCCCGCGAACGCCTCGGCCGCCTCGCGCCGCTTCTTGCCCTCGCGCGTGAGGACGGCGAGCACCTCGTCGTCGGTCAGCGTCCGCTGCACCTTGCCGGCGACCTCCTCGTTCTGGATGGCGGCGAGCAGCATCCGCAGCGTGCCGAGCCGGAGCTCGTCGTGCGCGCGCAGGGCCGCCGTCATCTCGCCGTGCAGCCGGCTCTTGAGGTCCGCGTCCTTCACCTGGTCCACGTCGGTGACACTAGAGGGGTGAACCGGCTGCCCGCACTCGCGCTCTCGGCCGCCGGCGTCGGCGCGGGCACGGTGGCCTACGCGGGGCTGTGGGAGCGGAACGCGTTCACGCTCCGCCGGTTCGAGGTGCCGGTGCTCGCGCCGGGCTCGCGACCGCTGCGGCTGCTGCACATCTCCGACGTCCACATGCTCGGCCGGCAGACCGGCAAGCAGGCGTGGATCCGCGACCTCGCCCGCCTGCTGCCCGACGTCGTCGTCTGCACCGGCGACAACCTGTCCGGCGCCGACGGCGTGCCCGCGGTGCTGCGGGCGTACGAGCCGCTGCTGGACCGACCGGGCGTGTTCGTCCTGGGCTCCAACGACTACTTCGCGGCCAAGCCGAAGAACCCGGCGAAGTACTTCTTCCCGAAGCACAAGCGCGTCCACGGCGACCCGCTGCCGACCGACGACCTGGTGGCCGGGCTCGTCAGCGGTGGCTGGCACGACCTGACGAACGCCACGGCGGTGGTCGACACCGACGGCCGACGGCTGGCGTTCCGCGGCGTGGACGACCCGCACCTCAAGCTCGACCGGCTCGAGCAGGTCGCCGGCCCGCCGCCCGAGGCCGACCTCGCCGTCGGTGTGGTCCACGCGCCCGAGCCGCGGGTGCTCGACGCGTACGTCGGCGACGGCGACCGGCTGCTGCTCGCCGGCCACACCCACGGCGGCCAGCTCCGCGTACCGGGGTTCGGTGCGCTGGTCACCAACTGCCGGATCGACCGCGCGCGCTGCCGCGGGCTGTCGCGCTACGAGGGCGCCTGGCTGCACGTGTCGGCCGGCCTCGGGACCTCCCCGTACGCGCCGGTGCGGTTCGCCTGCCGGCCGGAGGCCTCGCTGCTCACCCTCCTGCCGGCGGTCGGGTAGTCTCCCTCGCCGTAGCGCTTCGGGATGTGGCGCAGCTTGGTAGCGCGCCTCGTTCGGGACGAGGAGGTCGTGGGTTCGAATCCCGCCATCCCGACCAGGTGAGCTCTAGCCGACGCGGACCTGCTCGGCGCCGATACTCACCACGTCGCCGCGTGAGAGCTGTCGACCGCGACGCGTCTCGGTCTCCCCGTTCACCGCGACGACCTCCTGCGCGAGCAGGAGCTTCGCCTGACCGCCGGAACCGCTGAGGTCGGCCAGCTTCAGGAACTGGCCCAACCTGATCGTCCCGCCCGTGACGGCCACCTCGCGCATCGCGCCATCATCCCGCCGGGACGACCGGTCGCGGGCTCGGCGCGAAGTTGACGCTCATCCTCGGGCCGGCCGGCGTCGCCTGCTTCGGCGCGCAGTGACGCCAGTCGCGCTGTGCCCGACCGCCCATCACCACCAGGTCGCCGCCGGCGACGGTGAAGCCCACGCTCGGTCCGCCCGCGGCGGGCTTGATCAGGAAGCGTCTCGCGGCACCGAGGCTCAGCACCGGCACGACGCTCTCCGCCTCGCGCTTGCCGACGCCGTCGCCGTGCCACCCGGTGCTGTCGCGGTGGTCGCGGTAGAGGTTGATCCAGAGGCGCTCGTACGCCGGGCCGTAGTGCCCGCCGAGCACCGCAGCGACCTCGGCCAGCAGCGGGAACGGCCCGAGGTCCGGGTACTCGGCCGTGAGCCGCGGCTCGTCGACGCGCTTGTCGTACATCCACCGCGTCCGTTGCTCCCAGCCGGCGCCGGCGAGCAGCTCGGCGAACAGCCCGTCGCTGCCGGGCAGCCAGCCCGGCAGGTGCTCGACCCACGACGTCTCATCGAGCTCGACGCGGCGCGCGCGGGTGAAAGTTCGGTCGACCGAGGCGGGCGCGACCGAGAACAGGTCGCTGTGCGCAGCCGCCACCCGATCCACGGCCCCACTCTGCACCGGCCTGCACAGCGGACGCCGCGCCCCGGCTGCGGACTTGCCTTCAAGCGCTTGAAGTCGGAGACCCTGAGGGCATGACAGCGCTGACCATCCAGGACGTGTCCCGGCAGAGCGGGCTGAGTGAGCCCACGCTGCGCTACTACGAGCAGGTCGGACTGGTTGGCCCAGTCCCCCGCGACGAAGCCAGCGGGCACCGCCGGTACGACCCGGACGACCTGACCACGCTCCAGGCGCTGGCCTGTCTCCGGGCGGTCGGCGTCGGCATCGCGGACATGCGGACCTACCAGGCAAACCGCGTCCGCGGGCGGGTCGCGGCCTCCGAACAGCGCGACCTGCTGCTCCGTCATGCCGCCCGCGTCGAGGCGGAGATCGTCGCGCAGCACGCCCGGCTCGAGTACCTGCGCGAGAAGGCGGCGCTGTGGGATGCCCGCGACCGTGGTGACGTCGAGGCGGAGGCCGTGGCGCAACAGCGTGCCCACGACGCCGCTCGCGCCCTGGACTCGCGGCGATGAGCCGGGTCCTGGTCACCGGCGGCTCGGGCTACGTCGGGACGCAGCTGCTCGCCGCTCTGCTGCGCGACGGCCGGGAGGTACGGACGACCGTGCGCTCGCTGTCTGGTGAGGCCGAACTCCGCGCAGCCGTACGCCGCGGCGACGCCGACGACAGCGCGCTCGAGCTGGCCGTGGCGGATCTGACGTCCGACGACGGGTGGGCCGCCGCGGCGGCCGGATGCGAGGAGGTCCACCACGTGGCCTCGCCCATCCCGATGGCGCAGCCGACGGACCCCGACGCGCTGATCGGCCCGGCCCGCGAGGGCACGCTGCGGGTGCTGCGGGCGGCGCGTGACGCGGGCGCCCGACGAGTGGTGCTGACCTCGTCGTTCGCGGCGGTCGGGTACACGCCGAAGCCGGTCCCGGACTTCACCGAGGACGACTGGACCGACCCGGACATGCCGGGCCTCGCTGCCTACCCGCGGTCGAAGACGGTCGCGGAGCGCGCAGCCTGGGACTTCCTGGCGCGGGAGGGCGGTGACACCGAGCTGGTCGTGGTCAACCCGACGGCGATCTTCGGGCCGACTCTGACCCCGCACGCCCGCTCCACTCTGCAGCTGGTCAAGGGGATGCTCGACGGCACGGTGGGCGTCGCCCCGCGCGCCCGGTTCGGCGTGGCCGACGTCCGGGATGTGGCCGACGTGCACCTCCGTGCGATGGCTGCGCCCGACGCCGCCGGCAAGCGGTTCCTCGCCCTGGCGGACGGACCGGCGATGAGCTTCGTCGAGCTGGCCGACGTGCTCCGCCAGCACCTCGGCCCACTGGCCGCACGCGTACCGACCGAGGAGGCGCCGGGGCCGGAGCTGCCGCGACCGGTGATCCACAACGACCGGGCCAAAGCCGAGCTCGGGTGGCAGCCGCGGCCGGCCGAGACGACGATCGTTGCGTCGGGCGAGAGCCTGCGCGACCTCGGCCTGCTCGAGCCGCACGGCTGAAGCGGGACCGGCGAGGTCGTCATCCGCGCATCCTCATCCGATCTGTCGACGGGCGGAGACCAGCGACTGCGCGCTGACCAGCGCACCGGCGATGAGCACCACGATGCCCACGATCCGGATCGCACCGGCCGTGCCGGAGGCGTACGCACCGAGCACGCCGGCCCGGCCGTCGGCGCCCGCGGTGGCGAGCACCTGGGCGACCGTCCGCGCCCGGCCGTGACCCGCGCCGGACGGCAGCGCGGCGGCGAACCGGCTGGTCAGCAGGGTCCCGGTCACCGCGACGCCGAGGGCACTGCCGAGCTCGCGGGTGGTCGACTGCAGGCCACCGCCGACACCTGCCTGGGCCTGCGGGAGCGAGGTCGCGATGGCGTGGGTGAGCGTCGGGAGCGCGAGGGTCAGCCCCAGACCGACGACGACCAGCCACACCGCGTAGACGGCGTACGGCGCGGACTGGGCGGCCGACGCCAGGCCGATCAGCCCACCGCCGACGAGGGCGAACGCGGCCGCCAGCGACGGCACGGTGCCGACCCGGGCGACCAGCTTCGGGACCATCCGGCCGAACAGCAACAGCGGCAGGATCAGCGGGACGATCGCGAACCCGGTGGTGATCAGGCCGTAGCCCCGGGCGTACTGCAGATAGGACGCGTTCAGGTAGAACAGGCCGAACAGCCCGAAGAAGCTGACGAACATCCCGAGGCAGGCCGCGCGCAGCGGCGGGATCCGGAACAGGCGCGGGTCGAGCAGCGGCTCCTCGGACCGCAGCTCGACGAGTGCCCAGGCCACGGTCAGCACGATCGCGA
>CAJCIY010000262.1 GCA_903970495.1 Candidatus Melainabacteria bacterium
GAGGTCTGACCGGGACGCGAGGCAACCTTCTCGGCGAGCTGCGGATCTCACGGGGCAGGGCGCAACACGGCGCTCGCGAACCCTGCGGAGGTATGACCGGTGCGGATTCGACAGCGGACATGCAGGACGACGCTCGGGGCGACGGGCCTCGTGCTCGCGGTCGCCGGCTGCGGCGGCACGGTGGCGGCCGCGTCGACCGGCAGCAGCTCGGCTCCCACCTCGGTCACGACCTCCTCAGCGACGAGCACGCCAGCGACGACCGCCTCGGCTCCGGCGACATCGACGAGCACGGGCACGCAGACGCCGCTCCCGGTCGCGAGCACGGCTCCGGCACCGACCTCCTACCCCGACTACACCAACGCCCGCTTCGGGTACACGGTCGAGCACGCGAGCTCGCTGCCCGCGCAGGCACCGCCGAACGACGGCGACGGCGCGAGCTGGAGCGAGCACGGGGTGACCGAGGCGAGCTTCGGCGCGAACAACGTGAACCACCTGACGCCGGCGCAGTTCCTCGCCGTCTCCGAGAGGAACGTCACGGTGACCTACTCCCATGTCTCGGGCGACCGCGTCGTGGTCAGCGGCCTCATCGAGGGCGGCTTCGTCGTCTACTACCGCCTGGACATCGTGGGTGCCGGCAGCGTCGACAGCCTGATGTGGACCTACGACAAGGCCAGCTCGGCGACCTGGAACCCTGTCGTGGCGCGCACCGCGGACACCTTCCGGCCCGGCGACGTCAGCGTCGAGCACTGAGAGACGCGCTCAGAACAGGACCGAGGCGAACGTCCCGACCCGGCGGAAGCCGACGGTGGCGTACGCCCGCTGCGCGGCCACGTTGTGCTCGTTGACGTAGAGGCTGACGCGGGGCGCGATCGAGCGGCGCGCCTCGGCCGCCACCGCCGCCATCCCGGCCGTCCCGATGCCGTGGCCGCGCAGCGACGGCGCCGTCCAGACGCCCTGCACCTGGCAGGCCGCGTCGCTCACGGCGCCGACCTCGGCCTTGAAGACGACCGCGCCGTCCTCGATCCGGGCGAACGCCCGGCCCTGGTCGATCAGCTCGGCGACCCGCGCCCGGTAGAGCGCACCGCCGTCGCCGGCCGCGGGCGAGAAGCCGATCTCCTCGGTGTACATCGCGATGGCCGCCGGCAGCAGGATGTCCAGCTCCTCCGGGCGTACGCGCCGCACTGCCGGGTCGCCGGCGACCAGCGGGTCGCTGTCGAGCAGCATCAGGGGCTGGGAGTCGCGCACGTCGCGCGGGCTGTCCCACGCCGAGGCGAGCCGGCCCCAGATGTCCAGCACCGCGGCGGCGTCACCGACGATGGACGAGCAGCGGCGGCCCTGCCGGCGGGCGCGGTCGGCGAACGCGCGGCAGGCCTCGGGCCCGGCGTCGACCGGCACGAGGTTGGCGCCGGACAGGCAGAGGGAGACGAGCTGGCCCTCCGGCGCGTACCCCCACAGCTCGGCGCCCAGGCGCCACGGGTCGAGGCCTGCCGCCTGGACGCGCGAGGCGACCATGACCGACCCGACGGGTTCGCGGGCGAGCAGCTCGTCGACAGCAGACCGGTCGCGGTCCGACAACACCCGCGTCGGGCCGGTCCGCAGCACGGCGTGAGCCTAGGGCCAACCGGTCAGGCGCCCCCGGTCCGCGCCCTCAGCCGACGCTGACCGCGGGCTCGCCGCTGCCGACCTCGGCCCGCAGCTCCTCGGCCATGACCATCGCGCGCTCGACGAGCGTCTCGACGATGCGGTCCTCGGGGACGGTCTCGACGACCTCACCGCGGACGAAGATCTGGCCCTTGCCGTTGCCCGACGCCACGCCCAGGTCGGCCTCGCGGGCCTCGCCCGGGCCGTTGACGACGCAGCCCATGACGGCGACGCGGAGCGGGACGTCGAGCCCCTCGAGACCCGCGCTCACCTTGTCGGCGAGGGTGTAGACGTCGACCTGCGCGCGACCGCAGGACGGGCACGACACGATCTCGAGGCCGCGCTGGCGGAGGCCGAGCGACTCCAGGATCTGGTTGCCGACCTTGACCTCCTCGACCGGCGGCGCGGACAGCGAGACCCGGATCGTGTCGCCGATGCCCTCGGACAGCAGCGCGCCGAAGGCGACGGCCGACTTGATCGTGCCCTGGAACGCCGGGCCGGCCTCGGTCACCCCGAGGTGCAGCGGGTAGTCGCACTGCTCGGCCAGCAGCCGGTAGGCCTGCACCATCACGACCGGGTCGTTGTGCTTGACCGAGATCTTGATGTCGCGGAAGTCGTGCTCCTCGAACAGCGAGCACTCCCACAGCGCCGACTCGACCAGCGCCTCGGGCGTCGCCTTGCCGTACTTGGAGAGGATCTTGGGGTCGAGCGAGCCGGCGTTGACGCCGATCCGGATCGGGATGCCTGCGGCCTTGGCGGCCTTGGCCACCTCGCCGACCCGGCCGTCGAACTCCTTGATGTTGCCCGGGTTCACGCGCACCGCGGCGCACCCCGCGTCGATCGCCGCGAAGATGTAAGCGGGCTGGAAGTGGATGTCGGCGATGACCGGGATCTGCGAGTGCCTCGCGATCTCGGGCAGGGCGGCGGCGTCGACGGTCTTGGGGCAGGCGACGCGCACGATCTGGCAGCCGGAGGCGGTCAGCTCCGCGATCTGCTGCAGCGTCGCGTTGACGTCATGGGTCTTGGTCGTGGTCATCGACTGGACGCTCACCGGCGCGTCGCCGCCGACAGGGACGTCGCCGACCATGATCTGGCGGCTCTTGCGGCGCGGTGCGAGCGGCTTCGGCGGGGTCTCGGGGATGCCCAGCGAGACGGCGGTCACGGCGTTCCTCTCGGGTCGGGTGCTACCCGTCCAGTCTGCGCCCCGTCGATCAGGTGACGTTGATGGGGTGGGCGATGTCGGCGTACACCAGGATCGCGGCGACGACAACGATCACCGCGAAGACGCTGTAGGCGACCGGCAGCACCTTGAGGATGTTCACGCGGCCGGGATCGGCGCGGCCGCGGCGGCGGGCGACCCGCTTGCGCAGCTGCTCGAACCAGACGATCGCGACGTGGCCGCCGTCGAGCGGCAGCAGCGGCAGCAGGTTGAGGATGCCGACGTCGAGGTTGACCTGGCCGGCGATGAACAGCAGGTTGCCGACCTTCTCGCCGGTCGTGAAGTCGGGGCTTGCGCCGATGCTCGCGGTGGCGCGGACCGCGCCGACGACGGTGATCGCGCTGTCGTCCGGGTTGCGCTGCTTGCCGGTCAGCACCTGGCCGATCTCGTGCGGGATGTTGCCGAGCACCGTGCCCGACTGCCGGAGCGTCGTCCCGATGATCGGGAACGTCCGCGCGGCGGCTCCCGCGGCCGACAGCTGCGGCAGCGTGAGCGTCGGGGAGATGCCGAGGAAGCCCTCGCTCTGCGTCGCGCTGACCTTCCTGCTGGTCGGGGTCACCTGCACCGACAGCGGCTTCCCGCCGCGCACGATGTGCAGCGTCAGCGTCACGCCGGCGGACCGCCGGACGATCGCGGCGAGCTGGTCGTACGTCGTGATCGTGGTCGACCCGACCGCCGTGATGCGGTCGCCGGCGCGCAGGCCCGCCTTCGCCGCGGCGGTCGGCGGGGCCCCGGCCGGGCAGCTGCCGTCGTCGTTCGGGTTGGCGCACTGTGCGACCGAGTCGAAGACCGGCTGCGGCACGCCGGGTGAGGTGAAGTTCCCGCCCGCCCACAGCGCCGCGAAGATGAGCACGATCGCGAGTACGAAGTGCGTGAGCGAACCGGTCACCAGCACGACGACCCGCTGCCAGGCCGGGTACGTGTAGAACAGCCGCCGCTCGTCGGGCTGCATGTCGGTGGGCAGCTGGGCCATCTCGGCGGCCGACCGCTCGATGTCCTCGGGCGTGCGGGTGCCGTCGTTCTCGAGCGGCGACATCCCGATGATCTTCACGTAGCCGCCGGCGGGGATCGCCTTCAGGCCGTACTCGGTCTCGCCGCGGCGGAACGAGAAGATGCGGGGCCCGAAGCCGACGAAGTACTCGGTCGCCTTCATGCCGAAGCGCTTGGCGGTCAGCAGGTGGCCGAACTCGTGGACGGCGACCGACACCAGGATGGCCAGCGCGATGGTCACCGCATACAGCGCGTAGGACCAGCCCGACGACATCAGCCCTCCGCTAGCTCGGCGGCGCGCGTCCGCGCCCAGCTCTCGCACGCCAGGACGGCGGCCAGGTCGGTCGCGGTCCCCGTGGACTCTTCGACCACCCGGGCGACGATCTGGACGATCCGCGGGAAGTCGATGCGACCGTCGCCGAACGCGGCGACCGCCTGCTCGTTCGCCGCGTTGAAGGCGCAGGGCGCGAGCCCGCCCCGCTCGCCGGCCTGCCGGGCCAGGCGTACGGCCGGGAAGAGCTCGTCGTCCACCGGCTCGAAGCGCAGGTCCAGCGGCGCCGACCAGTCCATCCGCGGCGCCGCGCCCGCGACCCGGTCGGGCCAGCCGAGGGCGAGCGAGATCGGCAGCCGCATGTCCGGCGGCGAGAGCTGCGCGATCGTCGAGCCGTCGTGGAACTCGACCATCGAGTGGACCGTCGAGCCGGGGTGGACCAGCACGACGATGTCCTCGAGCGGCACGTCGAACAGCAGGTGCGCCTCGAGCAGCTCGAGGCCCTTGTTGACGAGCGTCGCCGAGTTCAGCGTGTTGAGCCGGCCCATCGCCCACACCGGGTGCGCGAGCGCCTGCTCCGGGGTGACGGCGGCGAGCTGGTCGGCGCTGAAGCCGCGGAACGGACCGCCGCTGGCGGTCAGCACGAGCCGGGCGACCTCGTCGCGGCGACCGGCGCGCAGGCACTGCGCCATCGCCGAGTGCTCGGAGTCGACCGGGACGATCTGGTCCGGCCGCTGCCGGGCGGCGAGCACCAGGTCCGAGCCGGCGACGATCGACTCCTTGTTGGCCAGGGCGAGCGTCGAGCCGGCACCGAGGGCGGCCAGCGTCGCCGGCAGGCCGGCCGAACCGTCGACGCCGTTGAGCACGACGTCGACCGGCTCGGCGGCGAGCTGGGCGGCGCTCTCCGGACCGGTGATCATCCGCGGCACCCGGAACCCGCCGCTGGCGTAGCCACGGCGCTGGGCCTCGGCGTACAGGGCGAGCAGGACGTCCTCGGCGGCGCCGGCGCGGGCGACCGCGACGACCTCGGCACCGGTCGAGAGTGCCTGTGCCGCAAGGGTCTTCGGGTCGCTGCCGTTTGCGGCCAGACCGTGCACCCGGAACGCGTCGGGCTTGCGCCCGATGACGTCGAGGGCCTGCGTGCCGATGCTGCCCGTCGACCCGAGCAGCGTGACGGTACGGCTCATCGCCGGGCCGCCGTCATGCCAGCGCCGCCAGCTGCCCGCAGGCGCCGTCGATCTCACGACCCCGCGTGTCGCGGACCGTGGTCGCCACGCCCTTCGCCCGGAGCCGGCGTACGAACTCGGCCTGCGCCGCGGGGCTCGAGGCGTCCCACGCGCTGCCGGGCGTCGGGTTCAGCGGGATGAGGTTGACGTGGACCAGCCGGCCGGCGAGCAGCGCGGCGAGGTGGTCGGCGCGCTCGGGCTGGTCGTTGACGCCCGAGATGAGCGCGTACTCGATGCTCACGCGGCGGCCGGTGACGCCGGCGTAGGCCCAGGCGGCCGCCAGCACCTCGCGGACCGGCCAGCGGGTGTTGACCGGGACGAGGGTGTCGCGCAGGGCGTCGTCGGGCGCGTGCAGGCTCACCGCGAGGCGCACCTGCAGGCCCTCCTCGGCAAGGCGCCGCATCGCGGGGACGAGACCGACCGTGCTGACCGTGAGATGCCGCTGCGAGAGGCCGAGGCCGTGCGGCTGCGGGTCGGTGAGCCGGCGTAGGGCCGCGATCACGCGGCTGTAGTTGGCGAGCGGCTCGCCCATCCCCATGAAGACGACGTTGCCGACGCGGCCGGGCCCGCCGGGGACCTCGCCCGCGTCGAGGCTGCGCTGCGCCGCGACGACCTGGTGGACGATCTCGGCGGTCGAGAGGTTGCGGGTAAGGCCCCCCTGACCGGTCGCGCAGAACGGGCAGGCCATCCCGCAGCCGGCCTGGCTGGAGATGCACACCGTCGTCCGGTCGTCCCGCTCGGCCTCGGGGTCGGCGCGGTAGCGCATCAGCACCGACTCGAGGAGGACGCCGTCGTGCGCCCGCCACAGCGCCTTGCGGGTGGCGCCGTCGTCGCAGGTGACCTCGCGTACGGGGGTCAGCAGCTCGGGCAGCAGCGCGGTCGTGAGCGCCTCACGACGGGCCGCCGGGATCGCCGACAGCCCGCTGCCACCGAAGTACGCCCGCGCCAGCTGGTCGCCGCGGAACGCCTGCTCGCCCAGCTCGACGACGGCCTGGCGGCGGGCGGCGGGGTCGAGATCGGCCAGGTGACGCGGCGGCTTCCCGCGGCGGGGGGCGTCGAAGACGAGCGGCAAGGCGGACATGGCCCCGCCAGTGTCCCATCCGGGCAACCGGCGGTGCCCCGACGACCCGCGGTCAGCCGTTGACGCTGCTCATGTCGCCGTACCGGTCACCGGCGACGGCGCCGGCCGGGACCGCGACCTCGATCGCGGCGAGGTCGTCGGCGGTCAGGGTCACGTCCGCGGCGCCGGCGTTCTCCTCGACGCGGGAGAGCTTCGTCGTGCCCGGGATGACCGTGTACGACCGCCCCTTCGCCAGCACCCACGCCAGCGCGAGCTGCGCCGGGGTGATGCCCCTCGCCGATGCGATCTCGGTGAGCTTGCCCACGAGCACCTGGTTGGCGTCGTAGGCCTCGCCGGCGAACCGCGGGAAGTACGCGGACCCCCGCGTGTCGCCCTCGCCCTTGCCCCCCTTCGGCAGCGTGCCGGTGAGCAGGCCGCGGCCCAGCGGCGAGTACGCGACCAGGCCGATGCCGAGCTCCGCCATCGTCGGCAGCACCTCGTCCTCGATGTCGCGGGTGAAGATCGAGTACTCGCTCTGCACCGCGGTGATCGGGTGGACCGCGTGCGCGGCCCGGATCGTCTCGCCGCTCATCTCCGACAGCCCGAGGTGGCGCACCTTGCCCGCCTCGACCAGCTCCGCCATCGCGCCGACGGTGTCCTCGATCGGCACCGTCCGGTCGCGGCGGTGGCAGTAGTACAGGTCGATCACCTCGACGCCGAGCCGCTGCAACGAGTCGTCGCAGGCCTTCCGGACGTACGCGGGGCTGCCGTCGATGCGGCGCGAGCCGTCGTCGTTCCGGACGTTGCCGAACTTCGTGGCCAGCACGACCTCCTCGCGCCGGCCGACGAGGGCCTTGCCGACGAGCCGCTCGTTGGTGAACGGGCCGTACATGTCCGCGGTGTCGAGGAACGTGACGCCGAGGTCGAGGGCGCCGCGGATGGTCGCGATGCCGTCGGCGTCGTCGACGGGCTGGCCGTAGAACTGGCTCATGCCCATGCAGCCGAGGCCGATCTCGGCGACCTCGAGGCCCTGCCCCAGCTGACGTGTCGGGATGCTCATGCCCGTGAGCCTGCCCGGCTCAGCCCCGGACGAACACCGTGAGCAGCAGGTACGCCACCGGCGCGGAGATGAGCATCGAGTCGAGCCGGTCCATGATCCCGCCGTGGCCGGGCAGCAGCCGGCCCATGTCCTTGACGCCGAGGTCGCGCTTGACCAGCGACTCGGCGAGATCGCCGATCACCGCGGTCGCGGTCATCGCGAGCCCGAACACCAGCCCCTCCCACACGTGGGTCCGCAGCAGCAGGCCGGCGAACAGGCCGCCGGCCAGCAGGCACGCGAGCACCGACCCGCCGAGGCCCTCCCACGTCTTCTTCGGGGAGATGCGCGGCGCCAGCGGGTGCTTGCCCGCGAGGACGCCGGCCGCGTACCCGCCGACGTCGGAGCAGACGACCGTCGCGACGAAGGTGACCACGCGGC
>CAJCIY010000263.1 GCA_903970495.1 Candidatus Melainabacteria bacterium
CCCAGCCCCCCCGCCACGGCGAAGACCCGGGCGAGCGTGCCGGGGACGTCGGCGATGGTGGTGCGCACCCAGGTCCAGTCCGGGGCCGGGACGACAGCGCGGCCTGACGTTCCCGCGTGCTTGCGGTCGAGCACCCGGCGGGCGGATCGGCCGTCGTCGACCAGCGCGGTCACGGCGCGGGCGGTGGACGCCGGGTCGTCCAGGGACTCCGCGAGCTGGTGCAGCCGCTCGGTCAGCCGCCGTAAGCCCTCGCGGACCGGCTCGCGGTTCAGCGCCGCAATCTGCGCCCAGAGCTCGGACGGGCTCGCCGCGATGCGCGTCATGTCGAGCAAGCCTGGGCCGGCGAGGAGCGAGGGGGGTGGCAGCCGGTCGGTGTCGCGCGGTGCCCCGTCACCGTCGTGCGGCCTCCCGTCGCCGTCACCCTCGGCGGACGGCGCCGCGAAGGCGGCGACGACCTCGGTCGCGAGCGCGCTCGAGACCAGCTGCGGCAGGTGGCTGGTCATGGCCACCAGCTCGTCGTGGCGGTCGGCGGAGATCGTCAGCGGACGCGCCCCGCAGTCGGCGATGAGCCGCTCGACGTGCTGCCGAGCGCCGGAACCGGTCGACGCGAGGACGGCGGTCTCCGGCGTGCAGACGATCCACGTCCGGCCGTCGAACAGGTCGGCGCGAGCCGCTTCTGGGCCGGAGCCCTCGCCACCGGCCATCGGGTGGGTCCAGACCAGACGAGTCGTATCTGCTGTGTCAGCCTCGACCTCAGCCTGAGATGATGCCTTTACAGAGCAGACATCCATTACCGTCGCGTTGACGTGCCGACGCAGAGCCCTGAGCAGCACGACCCCGTTGAGAGTTGGGGGAACCGCGACGCAGACGATGTCCGGGTCGCTCGCAGCTGCGGTACGTGACGTCGCCGTCCAGACAGCCTCGGCAGTTGGATCAGTCGGCGCGAGGTCCGCTGTGGTTGAGGTGGCGCCTGCGAGGACGGACGTGCGGTGCCGGCTGGCGACCCGGGCGACGCTTGCGACGAGGTCCCGCGCCTGCCCGGCCCGACGAGGATCGGCGTCCTCCAGGGTGACGACCCAGCCCCCTCGCGTCGCCGCCAACGCAATGCTGGTCCCGATGAGACCCGCTCCGACGACGTGCAGGGACGGCGCCCGGGCATCGCTGCTGCTCGCCGATGCTGTCATAACGGGGCCCCGTCCGGCCCGACGCGCAGCCGACACCCGACGATGCAGAGCCGTGCTCCGTCGGCCTGATGAGGCGCGGCCTGGCGAGGAGCGATGCAGCGACGGCGGCGAGCTGCGCGAGCCGCTGCGCCTGCTCGATCGGGTGCCGTCCCACTGCTGGCGAAGGGGGGCGGCCCATGCGGCGCTGTCCCGGCGTCCGCCCTGCCCGTCGGGCTGATGTGGCCGCTCCGGTGGGCTGCGAACAGCGGCACCCGGCAGGGGCGGCAAGAGCGACAGGAGGACATGACGATCCCCGACCTTAGAGACGTGTCGTCGTGGCGTCGAGGAGCTAGGTCGGCTCGGCGCCCTCTCGTCAGAACGGTTCGGCGCTACATCGACTTTGGGACCCGAGCGTTCGCGGTCGATATAGCGCTAGATCGCTCGTGCTGAGCGTCAGGCGGGCTGAGCGAGTGGGCGTGCCTCGCATCTAGACTTATCGACAAGACCATAGAAGGTCAGGACTACAGATCGACCGATTGATACAGCGAGGCGATCTCCTTCGAGTTCAAGGGTCGACTCCGCCCGCTCCGCAGATCGCCCAACGCAATCGGTCCGTACCGCGTCCGCGCCAGGTGGACCACCGGGTGTCCGACCGCCTCGAACATCCGGCGCACCAGCCGGTTGCGGCCCTCGTGCACGACCAGCTCGACACTCGACCGGGTCGCCGAATGGTCGAGGATCTTGACCCGATCGGCCTTGGCGGGACCGTCCTCCAGCGGGACACCGGCAAGCAGCGCCCGTCGGTCGGCCGCCAGCATCCGGCCGTCGACCTGGGCGAGATAAGTCTTGGCCACCCCGTACGACGGGTGCATCAGCCGGTGGGCCAGCTCCCCGTCGTTCATCATCAGCAGGACGCCCTCGGTCTCCACGTCGAGCCGCCCGACGTGGAACATCCCGGGATGACGCATCATGTCGCCCACATCGATCCGACCGCGCTCGTCGCTCATGCTGGTGACGACACCGCTGGGCTTGTTCATCACGACATAACGACGGTCCGTCGCCGTCACGACCCGCTCGCCGTCGACGCGGATGACGGCGACCTCGGGGTCGACGCGGACGCCCTGCCGATCGACGAGGACTCCGTCGACGGAGACCCGGCCTTCCGCGATGAGCTCCTCGCAGTAGCGGCGGGAGCCCACCCCCGACGCTGCCATCACCTTCTGCAGCCGGACAGCAGTGCCTTCAGGAGTCTCCACGTCAGATCGAGCCTTCCGCGCTGTCGAACCCGATCGTCGCAACGTCCGGGAGAAGTGGTGGCAGTGCGGGCAGATCCTCAAGGCCGCCCACACCGATGGCGTCCAGGAAGGCCGTCGTCGTGCGGTACAGCAGCGCGCCGGTGACCGGGTCGGGGTCGCCGGGCTCGACGAGCCCACGCACGATGAGCGTGCGGACGACGGCATCGACGTTGACTCCTCGGACAGCGGCGACCCGGGAACGGCTCACGGGCTGCTGGTACGCGATCACCGCCAGGGTCTCCAGCGCCGCCGGGGAGAGCCGCGCGGTCGTCTCCTGCACCACGACGGCGCGCACCCGGTCAGCTGCCTCCGGGGCCGCGTACAGCCGCCAGCCGGACGCTCCCTGCCGCAGCCGGAGCCCCCGCCGGTCCCGCTCGTACGCCGCGGCGAGGTCCGTCAGAGCCGCCTCGACCGCCTCGACCGGCTCGGACCACGCCGAGGCCACCTCGTCGACCTCCAGCGGACGGTCCAGCACGACCAGCAGGGCCTCGAGCGAGGTGGTGAGACCCGCTCCCCCGTCGCCTGCCTCGGCTGCTTGACCCGGGTCGAAGGTCACGTCGCCACCGCCGACGGGCCCGGCGACCACACCACGTGCAGGTCGCCCAGCGGGGCCACCTGCTCGAACCGGACGTGACCGTCACGGAACATCTCGAGCAGAGCCAGGAAGCGCGCGACGACCTCGACCAGCTCCTCGCAGTCCTGGCAGAGCGTCCGGAACGAAGCGGAGCCGACGGCGATCAGCATCTCGCTGAGCGTCGCCGCTGCCTCCCGCACGCTCACCCGAGGCGCATGGACGTGGTCGGTGTCGACCCGGTCCGGCACCCGTACGACCTCGGCGAGAGCGGCGAGAGCGGCCAGTCCGGCCGCATCGAGACCGAGCTCGACCGTCGTCGGGGACGTGCGCAGCTCGGGCGGGAGCGCCACCTGGCGCGGCAGCCAGCGTGCGGTGGTTGCGATCTGGCCGGCGATCCACCCAGCGACCTGCTTGAACGCCCGGTACTGCAGCAGGCGGGCGAAGAGCAGGTCGCGGGCCTCGAGCAGCGCCAGGTCCTCGTCGTCGCCCGTGTCGAGCCCGGGCAGCAGCCTGGCCGCCTTCAGGTCCAGCAGCGTCGCGGCGACGACGAGGAACGCGGTGGTCTGCTCGAGGTCGAACCCCCCGGCACGGGCGTACGCGATGAACTCGTCGGTGACCTGCGCGAGCGCCACCTCGGTGATGTCGAGTCGGTGCTTGCCGATCAGTCCGAGCAGGGCGTCGAAGGGGCCGTCGTAGACCCCGAGGTGAACCTCGAAGTCGGCCCGCGGGGCGGACTCGACCACCGCTGCCATCCTCGAAAACTAGCAGCGAGCGCGCCCGGACCCGGCCAGGCGCGGTCAGCGCGAGTAGACCCGGAAGTCGCGGAGCAGGGGCGTCACGAACTCGCCCACCAGGTCGGGGAACGAGGAGATGACCAGCGGGATCAGCAGGATGACCAGGGCGATGACCCGTCCCAGGTTCTCGTCCTCGAGCCGGTAGCGGGCGCTCGCCCAGCCGCCGACCGGCGGGGCGAACAGCCAGAGCGCGCGACCGAGGGCCAGCGGCGGGATCGGGATCATGCTGGTGACGAACAGGCCGGCGCAGCTGTAGGCGGCTGCGTACAGCACCTTGCCGGCGAAGCTCAGCGGGTCGGTCACCTGCTCGAACGCGGCGGAGAAGCCACCGGTCAGCGCGAGCAGGAAGACGGGGCCGGCCAGCAGCGCCACGACCGCTCGCGTCCGCCGCCGGGGGCGCAGGTCCATCGGGACCGCCGCGGCGAACCCCCAGGCGCCGTCCGTCAGCAAGAACGCGACGACACCGAGCGGGTCCAGCTGGCGCCAGGTGAGGGTCCCGAAGCCGTCCCAGGTCCCGCTGCGGTCACCGAGACCGCGCGCGGTCCACGCCTGCGCGAGGTTGTGACCGAACAGGCCGACGGCGACGGCCAGCAGCGTCCCCAGGAGCGTGCTGGGTGTCGCCAGGTAGTGCAGCACTGCTCGTCCTCTCGGGGCCGCGCGCCGCGGCGTCGCCGGCGGGCTCACGGGCAGCATGCCAGCAGACCGCGGCGGCGCCGGCGAGGCTGGCCGCGACCTCGCAGCCCGGCGGATCGGTCAGAGGTCGGCGAGCCGCCGCACGAGGATGCTCTCGCCGGCCTTGCCGTCGAGATCGGCGAGCAGCACCGACAGCGCCTCCCGCACGATGCGGCCGCGGTCGACGGCGATGCCGTGCTCGGCGCGCAGGGTCAGGCGGGCGCGCTCGAGGTCGACGAGCTCGCCGGCGGAGACGTACACGGTGATCTTCTCCTCGTGACGCTCGCGGCCGGTCGACGAGCGCTCTCCGCCGCGGCTGCGACGCGGGCGCGCGGCGGCCGTCCGGGCCTCGGGCTCCGGCGCCTCGACGGCCTGGGGCTCGGCGCTGATGCGCGCGGCCTCGGGCCGGCCGCCCGGAGAGGTGGCGCGGAAGAGCTCGTCGGCGCCGGGCAGTGACGCACGGGGACTCATCGGGCCAGCACCTCGAGAGCGAGCGTCCGGTACGCGGTCGCGCCGGGCGAGGACGGGGCGTAGTCGGTGATCGGCTTCCCGGCCACGGTCGTCTCCGGGAAGCGGACCGTACGGCTGATGACGGTGTCGTAGACCGCGTCGCCGAACACCTCGACCACCCGGGCCAGGACCTCGCGGCTGTGGAGGGTTCGTCCGTCGTACATGGTGGCAAGAACTCCATCGACGTGCAGTTGAGGGTTAAGCCTTTCGCGCACTTTGTCTATGGTTTGCATCAAGAGTGCGACTCCACGAAGGGCGAAGTATTCGCACTCCAGCGGGATGATCACGCCGTCAGCAGCCGTCAGTGCGTTGACGGTGAGCAGGCCGAGCGACGGCTGGCAGTCGATGAGGACGACGTCGTAGTCGGCGACGACCGACTGCAGCGTGCGGGCCAACGTCTGCTCCCGCGCCACCTCGTTGACCAGCTGCACCTCCGCAGCGCTGAGGTCGATGTTGCTGGGCAGCAGGTCCATTCCGGCGACGGCGGTCTTGAGCAGCACGTCGTCGACGGCCAGCGAGGCGTCCATCAGCAGGTCGTAGACCGTGCGGTCGAGCTGGCCGGGCTGGACCCCGAGGCCGACAGACAGGGCGCCCTGCGGGTCGAAGTCGACCAGCAGGACCCGTCTGCCGTGCTCCGCGAGGGCTGCACCGAGGTTGATCGTGGTGGTGGTCTTGCCGACTCCCCCCTTCTGGTTGCAGAGGGCGACGATCCGGGCCGGGCCGTGCTGGTAGAGCGGAGCGGGCGTCGGATGGACGCGGGTCGGGCGCCCGGTCGGGCCGAGGACCTCGCCGCCGGTCAGGGACGCGACCGGCAGCGGCTCGGGACCGCCCATCGATGTCGACAAAACCATGAAGACGTATACCTCTCCGTAGATCTGTCCGCAGCACGCCAGATCGTGAAGGCGACAGAGAGCGGAGCGTAGCCGCGCCGGCACGCTCCCGTCGAGGCGGCATCGGCGACCGGGGACCCTGCGAAAACCCGTGCGCTGCGGACCTGAGCACGACAGCGCAGGTCAGCCGCCGAGAGCCCGGGGGTGGGCAGCTGCATAGACCTCGCGCAGCCGGTCGACGGTGACGAGGGTGTAGATCTGCGTGGTGGTGACGCTGGCGTGCCCCAGCAGCTCCTGGACCACCCGCACGTCCGCGCCGCCGTCGAGCAGGTGGGTCGCGAACGAGTGCCGCAGCGTGTGCGGCGAGATGGTGCGGGTGATGCCCGCCTTCTCCGCCGCGCCGCGCAGGACCGACCACGCGCTCTGCCGCGAGAGCCGCCCGCCTCGGGCGTTGAGGAACAGCGCCGGAGTGGCCGCCGCCACCAGCGCCGGCCGGCCGGCCGTGAGGTAGTCGCCCAGCGCGCGCCCCGCGGCGCGGTTCATCGGCACGACCCGCTCCTTGCTGCCCTTGCCCAGCAGCCGGAGCGAGGTCGTCTGCGTCGGGTCGGCCACCCCGAGGCGTACGTCGTCGACGTCGAGCGCCACGGCCTCGGAGATCCGTGCGCCGGTCGCGTACAGGAGCTCGAGCAGGGCGTGGTCCCGGCGCGAGGTCGGTGTGCCGTCGAAGCCCGCTGCTGACAGCAACGCCTCGACCTCGTCGACGGTGAGCGCCTTCGGCAGGCGGCGCGGCGGCGCCGGCGGCTTCAGGTCCGCGGCCAGGTCGACCGCGATGAGTCCCTCCAGGGCGGCGAACCGGTGCAGACCACGGACGGTGACGATGGTCCGGGCCGTGCTGGCGGCAGCCAGCGGCGGGTGCTGGTCGTCCCCCCCGCGGAGGCTGAGGACGAAGTCGGCGAGGTCCGAGGCCGTCACGGCACCCAGGTCGGTACGACCCAGCGCCCCGCAGTAGGCGACATAACGGCGCAGGTCCCGGCGGTACGCCGCCAGCGAGTTGGGCGCCAGCCCGCGCTCCACCGTCAGGTGGTCGAGCCAGCGTCGGGCGACCGCCTCGGGCGCAGCGGCGTCGCTCACCCCGCCAGCGCGTCGGCGAGCGGACGCCACGGCAGACCGTGCGCCTCCGCCACGGGCTCGTAGACGATCTCCCCGTCGACGACGTTGACCCCGAGCGCCAGCGCCGAGTCGGCGGCGACGGCCGCGTCGAGCCCAAGGTCGGCGATCGCGACCGCGTACGGGAGGGTGACGTTGGTCAGCGCGTAGGTCGAGGTGTGCGGCACCGCGCCCGGCATGTTGGCGACGCAGTAGAACAGCGAGCCCTCGACCTCGAACGTCGGGTCGGAGTGGGTGGTCGGCCGGGTCGAGGCGAAGCAGCCGCCCTGGTCGACGGCGATGTCCACCAGCACGCTCCCCGGCTTCATCGCGGCGACGAGCTCGTCGGAGACCAGCGTGGGCGCCTTCGCTCCGGCCACCAGCACCGCACCGATCACCAGGTCGGCGTCGAGGACGGCGCGCTCGATCTCGAACGCGTTCGAGGCGACGGTCTGCAGATGGCCCTGGTAGATACGGTCGGCGGCCCGCAGCTTGTCGATGTCGCGGTCGAGCACGAGGACCTCGGCCTGCATGCCGAGCGCGATCGCGGCGGCGTTCATCCCGGACACGCCGGCGCCGAGGACGACGACCTTGGCCGCGTACACGCCGGACACGCCGCCCATGAGCACACCCCGCCCGCCGTTCTCGCGCTGGAGATGGTGGGCGCCCGCCTGCGGGGCCATGCGGCCGGCGACCTCGGACATCGGGGCGAGAAGCGGCAGCGAGCGGTCGGGGAGCTCGACGGTCTCGTAGGCGATCGCGATGGTGCCGGCCTTGAGGAGGGCCTCGGTGCAGGGCCACGAGGCCGCCAGGTGGAGGTAGGTGAAGAGGATG
>CAJCIY010000264.1 GCA_903970495.1 Candidatus Melainabacteria bacterium
GCGACGATCTCGTCGACGACCTGCTGCGCGGCGCCCGCGTCCGAGCCGGTGCCGTCGCGCGAGCCGCCGAGGTCGTTGACGACGACCTTCGCGCCCTCCGCGGCGTAGGCGAGCGCGTGGGCGCGGCCGATGCCGCCGCCCGCTCCGGTGATGACGACGACGCGGCCGTCGCAGATGCCACTCATGTCCAGGTCCTCCAGGGGTCGGTTGCCCTCGATCGTGCCAGCAGCGGCCCGGGTCACCGCACCCGGGCCAGCGCGAAGCCGTCCCAGCCCTTGCTGCCGACGGTCTGCACCGCCGTCACCTCGAGCCGGTCGTCGGCGCCGAGGTCGGCCAGCACCTGGCGGGTCCCGACGACGTCGGCGGTCCGGTCCGAGGCGTCCAGCAACCGGCCGCGGCGGACGACGTTGTCGACGACGACCACGGTGCCGGGCCGCGACATCGCGAGCGCCTCCCGGACGTACGTCGGGCTGTTCCGCTTGTCGGCGTCGACGAACACCAGGTCGTACGGGCCGGCGCCGGCCGCCCGCAGCGACGCCAGCGAGTCGGCGGCCGGGCCGACCAGCACCTCGACGCGGTCGGCGAGCCCGGCCGCCGCGAGGTTCGCCCGGGCGACCTCGGCGTGGTGCGGGTCGAGCTCGAGCGAGGTCACGCGCGCCCCGCCGCGGGCGAGGCAGATGCTGCTGTAGCCGCCGAGGGTGCCGATCTCGAGCACCGCGCGGGCACCGCACATCGCGACGAGGAGGCCGAGCAGCCGGCCCTGCAGCGGGCTGACGGCGATGTCGGGGAGTCCCGCGGCGGCCGAGCGGCGGAGCACCTCCCCGAGCACCGGGTCGCCCGCCCCGAGCGTCTCCTCGAGCCAGCCGTCGAGCGCCGCGGCCGGGTCCGGGTCGGTCATGGGTTCGCCTCTTGGTGAGCGTAGGTCGGCCCCAGCATGCCGCCGATGCCGGCGGGCGCGTCGCGGGGCGACAATGCGGGGGTGAGCACCGATGCCCGGCTGGCCGCGCCGCTGGTATCGGTCCGCGACCTAGAGGCCTGGTACGGCTCCCGCCGCGCGCTGTCGGGCATCGACCTCACCATCCAGGCCGGCGAGATCGTCGCGCTCGCCGGTGAGAACGGGGCGGGCAAGTCGACCCTCGTACGCTGCCTTGCCGGCGACCTGGTCCCCGCCGGCGGCACCATCGAGCTCGACGGCGAGCGGGTGCGGCCGGGACCGAAGGCGGTCGCCCGCCGCGGCATCGCGACCGTCTGGCAGGACCTCGCGCTCTGCGACAACCTCGACGTCGCCTCCAACCTGCTGCTCGGGCGCGAGCGCTGGCGGCTGCTGCTGTCCGACGCCCGGTTCCACGGCGCGGCGGCGCTGCTGCTGCGGTCGCTGGACATCCCGATCGCGGACACCACCCGGCCGGTCTCGTCGCTGTCGGCGGGGCAGCGGCAGCTCGTGGCCGTGGCGCGGGCGGTCCGGGACCGGCCGCGGCTGCTGGTCCTCGACGAACCGACCGCGGCGCTCGGCGTGACCGAGTCCGGTCAGGTGGAGAGCCTGATGCGCCGGCTCCGCGACGACGGCACGACGATCCTGCTGGTCTCGCACGACATCGACCAGATGTTCCGGTGCGCCGACCGGATCGCGGTGCTGCGCCGCGGCGAGCTGGTGGCCGACGTGACCACCGCGACCCACCACCCCGACGAGATCGTGTCGCTCATCTCCGGCCAGCCGGTCGACTCCTCGCCGCGCCGGCAGCTCGACCGGCTGCACAGCCTGGTCGGGCAGCTGAACGCGGCCGACGCCTCGTCGGGTCTTCCGGTGATCCTCTCGGCCCTGGGTACGGCGCTCGCCGCCGACCGGCTCTGCATCCACCTCCTCGACGGCGACCGGCTGCGGCTGACCGCCGCGGTCGGCCTGCCGCCGGAGCTGGTGGTGGCGTGGCAGGACCTGCCCTGCACGACCGAAGGCGGACCGGTCGGGGCGGCGGCCGCGCTCGCGACGACGGTCATCGACCGCGACGTGCGCACCGCGCAGAGCTGGGCCGCGTACCTGCCGAGCGCCGCGGCGGCAGGCATCCGGAGCGCCTGGTCGGTCCCGGTCACCGGCAGCACCGGGCTGGTCGGCGTGATCACCGTCTTCCGGCGCAACCGCGGCACGCCCCACCACGACGAGCTCGACCTCGTGACCCTGTACGCCGGCTACGCCGCGAGCACCGCCGAGCGCGACGGCCTCCTCGGTGAGGTGACCGCGCGCAACCGCGTGCTCGAGACGATCCGCGAGGTGCTCGAGCAGCTGGCCGGGTCCGTACCGCTGTCGGAGGGCCTCGACGTCGCGATCGGCCGGCTGCGGCTCGGGCTGGGCGCCGACGAGGTCGCGCTGCTGGCCGCCGATGCCCGTGGCTCCGGCGAGCAGGTCCACCTCCGCGGCTGGTCCGGTGCGCCGACCGGCGGTATCCGGCCGACCTCGCTGGTGACCGACGCCGTACGGGCCGCGCAGGGACGGCTGCCCACGGGTCCGGTCCACGCGTTCCAGCTCGAGGGCCGGCGGGTGCTCGCGGCCGACGTCCCCGCTCCCGACGGACCGCTGCTCCTGGTCGCGGTCTGGCCGGCGTACCGGGCCGGACCGGGCGAGGCGCCGGACGCCGACGCCGCCGCCCTGCTCGAGGACGCGGCGCGGTCGCTGCAGCTGGCCCTCGAGCGGGAGACCTCCGAGCGCGCCCACCGCGAGTCGGCGGCGCTGCGACGCTCGCAGGAGCTGCAGCGGGAGTTCCTGTCGCGGCTCAGCCACGAGCTGCGCACGCCGCTGACCGCCATCCACGGGTACGCCGACAGCCTGCTGCAGCCCGACGTCACCTGGGACCCGGAGTCCCAGACCCGCTTCCTGCGGCGGATCACCTCGGAGTCGGCCCGGCTCGGCCGCCTCGTCGGCGACCTGCTCGACCTGTCCGCGATCGACGCGAACATCCTGCGGCTGCAGCGGGACTGGTGCGACGTCGCGCTGGTCGTCGACGCCGCCCGCGCGTGCCTGCCGCTCGACGTGATCGAGCGGGTCGTCGTCGACTGCGACGAGCTGCCGCCGGTGTGGGCCGACCACGACCGGCTCGAGCAGGTCCTGGTCAACCTCATGGACAACGCCGTC
>CAJCIY010000265.1 GCA_903970495.1 Candidatus Melainabacteria bacterium
CGGCGCCGGCCAGCGCCTCCCAGGGGTCGGCCTGCCAGTCGGCGCCGCCGAGCACGTGCCAGCCCTCGGGCACCGGACGCGCAGCCGCCCCGGGTGCGTCGCCGGCGCCCTGCAGGGCGACCACACCGCCGCCGCCGTGGCCGGCCGGGCGGTCGTCGAAGCGGGAGACGGCGCCGAGCCAGCGGGTCTTGGCCGCCCAGGGGTGCAGCCACGCCGGGTCGTAGACCTCCCGGGGCCAGAACGCCAGCACCCGGTCGGCCACGCGGTAGCCCAGCTGGTGCGCGTCGTCACCCCGCTCGCCCGGGAGCGCGACGACCACGACGGGGACGCCGGCGAGGCGTACTGCCAGGGCCGCTTCGACGCTGACGTCGACCACGACCACCCGCGGGCGGGCGAGCGCGACCCATCCGGTCAGTGCGGCGAGCCGGTGGGCGAGCGCGGGTTCCCGGCGGGGCACCCAGTGCAGCGCGCCGCCCGCCGTGGGGTCCGGGCCGGCGGCCGCGTCGTCGGGCGGCAGCTGGACCCAGTCGGCGAAGGGCCCGCCGACCCGGGGGAGCGAGGACAGGCCCACGACGGGTTCGCGCAGGTGGGCCGCCACGACCGCCGCGCGGGTGAGGTGCCCACGGCCGTGGTGGTGGACGTACCAGCCGATCATGGTCTGGGCCCCTAGGCGGTCGGGACGCGGGAACGCAGCTCCCGTGCCCGTGCCCCGAACGGCGAACCCGTCAGGCGGTGACCTCGGTCAGCGCGCCGGTGGCGACGTCGAAGACGAAGCCGCGCACGGAGTCCTTGTTGGGGACGAACGGGCTGGCCTTGATCCGGGCGATCGACTGCAGCACGTCGGCGTCGAGGTCGGCGAACGCCTCGGCGCTCCAGGCGGGCTTGATGCCGACCTCGTCCTGGATCTGCTGCTTGAAGCCGTCGTCGGTGAAGGTGAGCATCCCGCAGTCGGTGTGGTGGATGAGGATGATCTCCTCGGTGCCGAGCAGCCGCTGGCTGATGGCGAGGGAGCGGATCTCGTCGTCGGTGACGACGCCGCCGGCGTTGCGGATGACGTGCGCCTCCCCCTCGTTCAGGCCGAGGATCCGGTAGACGTCGAGGCGGGCGTCCATGCACGCGACCACGGCGACGTGCTTGGCCGGTGGCAGCGGCAACGGTCCGGAGAAGCCGGCGGCGTAGGTGGCGTTGTTGGCGAGCAGGTCGTCGGTGACCGTCATGTGGTGTCCCTTCGGGGCGGCTGACGGCAAACCGTACTACGACGACCAGTTCGGTAGTCTTAGCAGGCGCACATGCTCGTGACCGCGGGGCAGAGGAGGCTTGCCAGGTGGGGTTGCCGGACTTCCTGATCGTCGGGGCGCCGAAAGCGGGCTCGACGGCGCTGCACGCCGCGCTCGCCCAGCACCCGGCGCTCTACGGCGCGTCGCCCAAGGAGCCCAAGTACTTCCTCTGCGACGGCCGGCCGCCGGACCCTGCCGGACAGCGAGGTCCCGGGGACGCGCACAGCGCCCAGGAGTGGGTCTGGAACCTCGGCGCGTACGAGCGGCTCTTCGACCGCGCACCGGCCGGCGCACTGCGCTTCGAGAGCACGCCGTTCTACCTCTGGGACCGCGCTGCGCAGACCCGCATCGCGGCCGCGCTGCCCGACGTGAAGGTGATCGCGATCGTGCGCGACCCGCTCGACCGGGCGTTCTCCAACTGGTCGCACCTGTGGGCCGACGGCCTCGAGCCCGAAGGCGACTTCCGCACCGCCTGCCTGCTCGAGCCCGACCGTGTCGCCGCCGGGTGGGCGCCGTTCTGGCGCTACCTCGAGCTCGGCCGGTACGGCGAGCAGCTGCAGCACCTCTACTCGGTCCTCGACCCCGAGCGGGTCCGCGTCGTGCGCTACCGGCGGCTGGTCGACCAGCAGCAGCAGACCCTCGACGACCTGTGCACGTTCCTCGGCGTCGAGCCGGGCGTCGTCACGACCGTGCCCCGGGCGAACGCCGGCCGGTGGGCGCCCGACAGCCTGGTCAACACCCAGCTGCGCCGGGCGGTCCGCCTCGGCGCCGCCGCCGGTGCGTACGCGCCGCCGCAGGTCTGGCGGCAGGCCTCCCGTCCGCTCCTCGCCGCGCTGCAGCGGGGTTCCGCGCCGCGGGCCGTGCTCGACCCGGAGGACCGGATCGCGCTGCGTGAGGCCTTCGCCGCGGACGTCGCGCTGCTGTCCGACCTGCTGCACGAGGACTACACGGACTGGCTGTCGGCCACCGGACGGGGGACGTTCACCGCGCGCAGCTCGTGAGCCCCGGTCGACGCGACCGCCTCGAAGAAGACCCGCCAGCCCGCGGCGGTCGGCACGGCGCTCGCGTACCGCAGCGCCGCCACCTCGGCCGGCACCGGCCCGCCGACCGGTGTCAGCCTGCCGGCCGTCCCGGCCGCCAGCCCGGTGCGCTCCTGCCAGTTCTCGGCGGCCGACGCGCGGCCGTCGTACAGGGCCCACCAGCCGCCGTCGCCGTCGGGCTCGACCGAGGTCACCCGCGCACCGCGACGGTCCCAGCCGGTACCCGGCCCGAGCGCGGTCCCCTGCAGCTCCCAGGCCAGACCGTCGCGGCTGGTCGCGTACGCGGTGGTCATCCGGTCGGCCTCGTCGTCACCGCCGTCGAGCGGGTGCCGGCAGGCCCACATCCGCCAGCCGTCGTCGTCGGCGCGGACGACGACGTCCTTCCAGGCCTCCGCGGCGCTCCCCGGCAGCACGACGGTGCGGTCGCCGGCGGCGAGCCCCGCGGGGGTGTCGGCGTCGACCGCCTCGACCCACCAGTGCTTGGAGCCCGCGGTCGAGCAGCTGACGTAGAGCCGCCAGCCGCCGTCGGGGCGCGCGACCAGGGCGGGCCGTTCCAGCGACGCCGCGCCCATCGACGCGCTCGTCACCGTCGCGACGGTCTCGAAGCGGACGCCGTCCTCGGAGCGGGCGACGACGTTCGCGTAGCCGCGACCCTCGGTGACCGGGCGGCGCAGCCGGTACGCCAGCCACCAGGTCCCGTCGCGGAGCAGCGCACTCGGGCCGCCCGCCCAGTGGCCCGGCCGCGGTGCGGGAGCGGCGACCACGAGGTCACCGGCCGACAGGCCCAGCGGGCCGAGGACGTCCGGGAGCACGCGCCGCACGCTAGACGACCCCCCGACGGCGGCGGTCGGGCCGAGCAGCGGGACGGCGCGCTCAGGCGCTCGGGTCGAGCCCGCGGAACTGGCTGGCGTGGAACACCAGCGGCCGCAGGTCGTGGTCGGCGTCGAGGTCGTGGACGCGCAGCACGACAATGTCGTGGTCGCCGGCACGCATCTCGGTCTCGATGCTGCAGTCCAGCCAGGCGCTGGCGCCCTCGAGCAGCACCGCGCCGTCGTCGGTGGCCCGCCACGCGAGGCCGGCGAAGCGGTCGGGGCTCCGTGCGGAGAGCTGCCGGCCGACGTGCTCCTGCTCGGCCGACAGGATGCTGACCCCGAGCCGGCGGGCGGTCCGGAGCGTCGGCCAGGTCGAGGACGTACGGGCCGTGCAGATCGACACCAGGGGCGGGTCGAGCGAGACGGACGTGAACGAGCTGGCCGTGA
>CAJCIY010000266.1 GCA_903970495.1 Candidatus Melainabacteria bacterium
TTCCTCTACACCGTCCCGAACTTCCACAACCCCGCCGGCGTCTCGCTGGTCGAGTCGCGCCGCGACGAGGTGCTGGCGATCGCGGCCGAGCACGATCTGCTCGTGCTCGAGGACAACCCCTACGGGCTGCTCGGCTTCGACGGCGAGCCGACCCGCGCGCTCCGGGCGCGGACCGACGACGGCGTCATCTACCTCGGGTCGTTCTCCAAGACCTTCGCGCCCGGCTTCCGGGTCGGCTGGGTGCTCGCGCCGCACGCGGCGCGGGAGAAGATCGTGCTCGCGTCGGAGGCACAGGTGCTGTGCCCGCCGAGCTTCAGCCAGATGGCGGTCAGTCGCTACCTCGCGACGCAGCCGTGGCAGGAGCAGATCAAGGTCTTCCGGGAGCTCTACCGCGAGCGCCGGGACGCGCTGCTCGACGCGATGGGTGCGCACCTGCCCGCCGGTTGCAGCTGGACGCGGTCCGATGGCGGCTTCTACAGCTGGGTGACGCTGCCGCCCGGCCTGCACTCCAAGACCATGCAGCCACGCGCGCTCGCGGCCCGGGTCGCGTACGTGCCCGGCACCGGGTTCTACGCCGACGGCTCCGGCGGGGAGTTCCTGCGGTTGTCGTACTGCTTCCCACCGCCGGACCGCATCCGCGAGGGCGTCCGGCGGCTTGCCGGCGTCATCGAGGGCGAGTTGGAGCTGCTGGCCACGTTCGGTCCCGCGCACGCTGCCGGCGACCGTCCGGGAGACGCGGCACCCCCGCCTGACCTCGCATGACGGAGCTCTCGCGGGTGCTCGTGCTGGCGGGCGGCCTGACGTACGAACGAGACGTGTCGCTGCGCAGCGGCCGGCGGGTCACCGATGCGCTGCGGCGCGTGGGGGTGGAGGCCACGCTCGCCGACGCGGATGCGGGGCTGCTGGCGCTGCTCGCCGACACCCGCCCGGACGCCGTCTTCGTCGCGCTGCACGGCGGCAGCGGCGAGGACGGCGCGATCCAGTCCGTGCTCGACTGCGCAGGCATCCCGTACGCGGGGACGGCACCGGCCGCGTGCCGCACCGCCTTCGACAAGCCCTCGGCCAAGGCGCTCGTACGCCGCGCCGGCGTGCAAACCCCCGACTGGGTCGCTGTCGGGCAGGCGACCTTCCGGGAGCTCGGGGCCCCGGCAGTCCTCGACCTGCTCGTGCGCCGACTCGGCCTGCCGCTGATGGTAAAGCCCGCCGCCGGCGGGTCAGCGCTCGGCGCAACCGCCGTCCACGACGCCCGCGACCTCCCCGCCGCCATGGTCACCTGCTTCTCCTACGGTGAGACCGCGCTGGTGGAGAGGTACGTCGAAGGCGTCGAACTGGCCGTCTCGGTGCTCGACCTCGGCGAGCCCGTGGCGCTCCCCGCCGTCGAGATCCGTCCGGACTCGGGCACGTACGACTACGCCGCGCGCTACACGGCCGGCGCGACCGAGTTCTTCTGCCCGGCGCGGGTGGCCGGCGGCGTCGCGGCCGACGTGGCACGCGTCGGTCTCGCGGTGCACGCGGCGCTGGGGCTCCGCGACCTGTCGCGCAGCGACCTGCGGATCGACCTCGAGGGGCAGGTGCACTTCCTCGACGCCAACGTGGCACCCGGCATGACCGAGACCTCGCTGCTGCCGCTCGCGGTGTCGGCCTCGGGTCGTGATCTGGGCGTCGTCTGCCGCGATCTGCTCGCTGCAGCGATGGCCCGCGGCTGATCCAGCCGCTCAGTCCCGGTCGATGAGCGCGACGATGCGGGCGAGATCGTCCAGGTCGGCTGCCTCCACGACCAGTCTGCTGTGGCCCTTCCCGACCTCGACGCGAACGCGGGTGTCGAGGCGGTCGGCGACCCGGGTGCCCAGCTCCTGCGCACGAGGGTCCGGCGCCGACCTGCCCCGTGGGCGCCGCGGACGCGGCTCGCCGGGCGACCGGCCGAGTGCGACGAGCTCCTCGACGGCACGGACCGACAGACCTTCGGCGACGATGCGGCCTGCCAGCTCGTCCTGAGCGACCGGGTCAGTGACGCCGAGCAGGGCACGGGCGTGCCCGGCCGACAGCACGCCGGCCGCCACACGTCGTTGGACGTGCGGCGGCAGGCCGAGCAACCGGACCGTGTTGGTCACCTGCGACCGCGAGCGGCCGAGGCGGCCGGCGAGCTGCTCGTGCGTGACGGCGAACTCCTCGAGCAGCTGCGCGTACGCGGCCGCCTCCTCGAGCGGGTTGAGCTGCGCGCGATGGAGGTTCTCGAGCAGCGCGTCGCGGAGCATGTGCTCGTCCTCGGTCTGCCGGATGATCGCCGGGACATGGCTGAGCCCGGCCTCGCCGGACGCCCGCCACCGCCGTTCGCCCATGACCAGCTCGTACTCGACCTCGCCCTCCGGCTCGGGGAGCGGGCGCACCACGACCGGCTGGAGCATGCCGACGGCCTGCAGCGAGGCGACCAGCTCCGCGAGCGCGTCCTCGTCGAAGACCGTGCGCGGCTGGCGCGGGTTCGGGCGGATCGTCTCCCGGGGCAGCTCGCGGTACGCGGCGCCGTCGACCGCTCCGGTAGGGGCGGTGGGCAGGATCGACCCGAGGCCGCGCCCGAGGCCTGGCGTCACGGCCGTTCGCCCCTCACCCGCAGCTCCCGGGCAGCCGCGAGGTAGGCCCCGGCGCCGCGGGAGGTCGGGTCGTAGGCGAGCACGGACTGACCGTAGCTCGGCGCCTCGCTCAGCCGGACGCTGCGCGGTACGACTGTGGACAGCACCAGGTCCCCGAAGTGACGCCGGACGTCGTCGGCGACCTGTTCGGCCAGCCGGGTCCGACCGTCGTACATGGTCAGCAGGATGCCGCCGATGCGCAGGCGCGGGTTGAGGTGGGCGCGGACGAGCTCGACGTTGCGGGTCAGCTGACCCAGGCCCTCGAGCGCGTAGTACTCGCACTGGATCGGGATCAGCACCTCGGTGGCCGCGACCAGGGCGTTCACGGTGAGCAGCCCGAGCGACGGCGGACAGTCGATGAGGACGATCTCGGGCGCGTCGTCACCGGTCAGGTACGGCGCGAGCGACCGCTTCAGTCGGGACTCTCTCGCCACGAGCGGCACCATCTCGACCTCGGCGCCAGCCAGGTCCACCGTCGCGGGGACGACCCGCAGGTTCGGCGACTCGGGCGCGGGGCGGACGACCTCGGCAAGCGGCCGGCCGCCGGCTACGACGTCGTACGAGGATGGGGTGCCGACCGGGTGCGGGATGCCGAAGCCGGTCGAGGCATTGCCCTGCGGGTCGAGGTCGATGGCCAGGACGCGGACGCCATCGAGCGCCAGCGCCGTGGCGATGTTGACCGCCGTCGTCGTCTTGCCGACACCGCCCTTCTGGTTCGCCACCGTGATGACGCGGGTTCGACGTCGAGGTGCCGGTACGGTGAGGTCGATGGTGTCGCGTGACACGACGAGCGGGTCGGTTTCCCGTGAAACCTCGGTCGTCACGGCCGGGTCGCCCGCAACACCGGGCTGACGTTGATCCCCTCGAGAGCCACCGGCTCGATGCTGACCGATCGCCAGCCACGCTTGGTGAGCTCCGCGCGCACCGCGACGGCGTCCTGTGCGACGGCTTCTCCGCACAGGACCTGGAGCTCGCCTCCCGGCCGGAGCAGCCCACGACTCCAGCCGGCGAGGCGGACCGGATCGGCCACCGCACGCGCGGTCACGACGTCATCGCTCCGCCGCAGCTCCTCGGCGCGGGCGCGCACGACCGCGATGCTGCTGTCGAGTGCCAGCTCGGCGACGACCTCGTTCAGGAACGCGACCCGGCGCGCCATGCTGTCGACCAGCGTCACGCGGACATCGGGGCGGGCCAGCGCCAGGACGATGCCCGGCAGCCCGCCGCCGGAGCCGACATCGGTCACCCGCGCATCGCGAGGCAGCCCCGGCGCAAGGATCGCGCAGTTCAGCAGGTGGCGCTCCCAGACCCGCTCGCCCTCGCGCGGTCCGACGATCCCGCGCTCGACCCCGACGCCGCAGAGCAGACCGGCGTACGCCTCGGCCAGCCCGAGTCGGTCACCGAAGACCGCGGACGCTGCGGGCGGAGCCGGCGGGACGAGGGCGGTCGACACCGGGTCAGCCGGGCAGGACGACGACCCGGCGACGCGGCTCCTCGCCCTCGGACTCGCTGCGCACGCCGTCGACGGCCGCGACCGCGTCGTGCACGACCTTGCGCTCGAAGGGGGTCATCGGGGCGAGCCGCACCGGCTCGCCCTTGGCGAGAACCTCGGTGGAGGCCTCGGTCCCGAGTCGGGTGAGCTCGACGCGACGCGAGGCGCGGTGCCCGGCGACGTCGAGCATCAGCCGGCTGCGCTGGCCGGTCTGCGCGAGCACCGAGAGCCGCGTGAGCTCCTGCAGCGCCTCGAGCACCCGCCCCTTGTCCCCGACCAGGTCCTCGAGACCCGTGCCGACGATGGCGACCACCGCGCGGTCGCCCTCGACGTCGAGGTCGAGGTCACCGTCGAAGTCGCAGATGTCGAGCAGCTCCTCGAGGTAGTCGGCCGCCACCTCGCCCTCCTGCTCGAGAGACACCGCAGCAGCGGGCACGCTCTCCGGAGCCGGGCTCGCGTCATCGCCGGCGGCGAGGGTGTCGGTGGACTCGGTCATGACTGCCTTCCTGCAGGACGGCTCGCGGTGCGTTCCCGCGAGGGAGTTGGTCAGGTGCACGCGGCCAGCCGGCCCCACGCGCACGGGTGCTGCGTCAACGGCGTCCGCCGCGTCGGTTCTTCTTCTTCCGGGACGAGGAGGCTCCCCGCTGGCCCCCGGGCCCCTTGGGACGGCTGTCGCTCACACTGTCGCTGTCGGGTCGCTGCTGCACCAGCCGGGTCGGCGGCGGGGGTTCGGGCACCTTCGGAGCCCCCTTGGTCAACTTGATGCGACCACCCGCTGCCGCGGGGCCGCCTGGCTTGCTCAGCGACGGGGTGCCGGACTGTCCGGGTGTGGCCCCCGCGACGACGACCGGCGGCATGCGGCGGATGACGATGAACTGCTGCGCCAGGCTCCACAGGTTGGTGGTGAACCAGTAGAGCAGACCGCCGATGGAGTAGTGGAGGCCGAAGATCGCGAGCCCGACGGGCGAGCCGTAGAGCATCAGCTTCTGCGTCATGGCCTGCGTTGGGTCGGTCGGCGCCCCGTTGCGGCCCATGATCTGCTTCTGCGTGAGGTAGATCGTGACGACCATGATCACGATCAGCACAATCGCGACGACCCGCGTCCCCAGGAAGTCACCGCCGACGATGCGCAGGGTCTTCGAGTCCGACAGCAGCGACGTCGCCAGGGATGCGCCGAAGATCTTCGCGTGCGCGATCTGGTCGGCCTGCGCGATCGACAGCCCGTTGGTGTGGAGCGGGTAGTACCCGTTGATCGCGTGCAGCTTGTTGTCGGCGGTGAGCGCGGTCTTCGGCGAGAAGCCGTTCATCACCCGGTAGAGCGAGATGAACAGCGGGAACTGCAGCACGAGCGGCAAGCAGCCGAGAAGAGGGTTGCCGTGCTCCTTCTGGAGCTTGATCATCTCCTCGTTGAGCTTCTGCTTGTCGTTCTTGTGCTTCTCCTTCAGCTCCTTGATCTTGGGCTGCATGATCTGCATCGTTCGCTGCATCTTGATCTGGCGGACGAACAGCGGGACGAGCAGGAGACGCACGGCGGCGACGAGGATGATGATCGAGAGCGCCCACGTGTAGCCGTTCTCGCCGGTCACGTGCTTGAGGCCGCTGTGGATCACCACGATCGCGCGGGCGACGAAGTTGTAGAGCGGTCCTAGCGTGAAGTGCACGGTCAGACTCCCGGGACTGCGTGCCGCGGCGAGTCAGCGCCGGCGACGGACGGGGTCGACGGTACGGGACGGGCAGCCCGTCGCGCGTCCGGGACCGGGTCCCAGCCGCCGGCCGACAGCGGCTGACAGCGCAGCAGCCGCCGTACCGCGAGCCCGCTGCCGCGCACACCGCCGTGCGTCGCGACCGCTTCCGCGGCGTACGCGCTGCAGGACGGCTCGAACCGGCAGCTGGGGCGCCGCAGCGAGCTGAAGCCCTGGTAGACGCGGAGCAGCCGCAGCAGAGCCCGGGCGAGCGGGCTCATGCCGACACCGCCGTCAGTGGCGACGACACGTCCGATGCCGGCCCCGCCGCCGCGACAGCAGCCGCGCGACGACCGGCGCGGAGGACGGCACTGCGCAACTCGGCCGAGAGCTCTGCCGCGGTCCAGGTCAGTGCGGCGGGGCCGCCGCGGACCACCAGGTCGCTGCCGGCAGGCACCGCGGCACCGAGGTCGATGAGCGCGTGCCGGATGCGCCTCCGCAGCCGGTTGCGGGTGACGGCGTCACCTGCCGGCTTGCCCACGACAACGGCCGCGCGGAAGGGCCCGTCGCCGGCAGCAGGGACCAGGGAAACCAGGAGATCGCCGGACCGGGCACGGACGCCGGTCCGCGAGACCCGGGAGATGTCCGAGCCGGTGGTCAGCCGCTGCGAGCGTGGCAGCACGGAGCCGGCCGCCCGACTCAGGCCGAGAGCTCGGCGCGGCCCTTGCGGCGACGGCCGGACAGGATCGCGCGCCCCGCGCGGGTGCGCATGCGCAGCCGGAAGCCGTGCGTCTTGGCGCGACGCCGGTTGTTCGGCTGGTATGTGCGCTTGCTCAACGAAGACTCCGGAGGACGGGGCGGGGACGGACGGGACGACCGCACAGGGAGGGCCGACCGGGACGGAGCATGGTCGGTTCGATGGCCGTACGACGTGCAACGGTAACCGGGTGGCTCTCACAGGGTCAAACCGGGTCCAGCCCCGCCGGGGCCGCGCCCGCGCTCCGGTCGCCCGCGGTCGGTGGACAGGGTGTGGACCGGCCTCGACTCCGGGCACCCGACGCTGTTAGCGTCGGCGGCTCCGCGCCTTCCCCGGGTGGCAGCTCCCCGGCGGTGTCGTCTGGTCACCAGACTGATGCACAGGCTGTGGATGCAGGTGTGGACGAGTGAAGCGGCCGTCATCCGACGGCACCGCCGAGGATCGAGGGGTGGGTGCCGGTGTCGGACCCAGGGTCCGGGGGCGCGGCCCCCGTCGAGAGTCCGCACAGCGGCGCCCCCGTCGTCGACCTGACCACCGACGGGCCCGGCATGCCGTCCGCAACCGACCTCAGCGCCGCCTGGCGTCGAGCCCTGGCGGGGCTCGCCGACGATGCGCTGTCCGGTGCGGACCGGGCGTGGCTGCGGCTGACCCGGCCGGTGGCCCTGGTCGCCGATACCGGGACCGCGCTCCTCGCCGCACCCAACGACTTCACCAAGGACCTGCTCGACACGAAGCTGCGCGGCGCGATCGCGACGGCGCTCGCGGCCGAGCTCGGCCGCGACGTCCAGGTGGCGGTCACCGTTGAGGCGCTGCCGTCCGGGGCCGCCAACGATGAGGAGGAGGAGGACGAGACCGACCCGGACGTGACCCGCGACCTCGCCCCGACGCGTGCGATGCCCGGGACCGGTCGTGGCTCGCCCCGGCCGGCCGAGCCTGCCCGCCTCAACCCGAAGTACCAGTTCGAGACGTTCGTCATCGGCTCGAGCAACCGGTTCGCCCACGCCGCGGCGGTCGCCGTCGCCGAGGCGCCGGCGAAGGCGTACAACCCGCTGTTCGTCTACGGCGACTCGGGCCTGGGCAAGACCCACCTGCTGCACGCGATCGGGCACTACGCGCAGCACCTGTTCCCGGCGCTGCAGGTCCGCTACGTGAGCTCCGAGGAGTTCACGAACGACTTCATCAACTCCATCCGCGACGACAAGGCGGCCGCGTTCCACCGCCGCTACCGCGACGTGGACATCCTGCTGGTCGACGACATCCAGTTCCTCCAGGGCAAGGAGGGGACGCAGGAGGAGTTCTTCCACACGTTCAACACCCTGCACAACGCCAACAAGCAGATCGTCATCAGCTCCGACCGCAGCCCCAAGCAGCTCTCGGCGCTGGAGGACCGGATGCGCTCCCGGTTCGAGTGGGGGTTGCTGACCGACGTCCAACCGCCCGACCTCGAGACCCGCATCGCCATCCTCCGGCGGAAGGCCGCGCAGGAGAAGCTCGACGTCCCGCCGGACGTGCTCGAGTACATCGCCAGCCACATCGACCGCAACATCCGTGAGCTCGAGGGTGCGCTGATCCGCGTCACCGCCTTCGCCAGCCTCAACCGGGCGCCGACCGACGTCGCCCTGGCGGAGGTCGTGCTCCGCGACCTCATCCCCGAGAACGGGGCGCCGCAGATCACGCCCGGCTCGATCATCGGGATCACCGCGGCCTACTTCGGCCTGAGCGTCGAGGACCTCTGCGGCTCCTCACGGTCCCGGGTCCTCGTCAACGCCCGACAGATCGCCATGTACCTGTGCCGGGAGCTGACCGAGCAGTCGCTGCCGAAGATCGGGCAGGCGTTCGGCGGTCGGGACCACACCACCGTCATGCACGCCGAGCGCAAGATCCGCAACCTGATGGGCGAGCGACGGTCGGTCTACAACCAGGTCACCGAGCTGACCGGCCGCATCAAGACCCAGAACCGGTCCTGAAACGTCCCGATCTTCGTGCACAGGATGGGGAGAACCCTGTGGACGGACGCCGCACCGCCCACCCGCAGCCGACGACCGTGTGGTCTGGGTCACCTGTGCACGGCGACCCCACAGCGACGCCAACAGCCCCGAAGCGGCATGGACCTGCGAAATGACATGCCGGTTCACAGATGTGCGTCGCCTACGACGACGTCGGGGTGTTGTTCTTCTCCACGCCACGATCCCGTGCCGTTCGGGACAGCGGCCGCCTGTGGGTGACCCCACGCGTGCCGTCGCCCGACGATCCCCCGGTACGGTGCCTCTCCCAGATCGCGGCGAGGCCACCTCCCCAGCCCCCCACCGCCACTCCGCACCCACGAAGAGGGATCACCGATGAGGTTCCAGGTCGAGCGTTCCGAGCTCACCGAGGCCGTCGCCTGGACGGCCCGCAGCCTGCCGGCACGACCGCCGGTCGCCGTGCTCGCCGGGCTGCTGCTCGACACCACCGCCGACGGGTTGACCCTCTCCGGCTTCGACTTCGAGGTCGCCGCGACCGCGACGGTGCCGGCGACCGTCGCGGAGGGAGGTCGGGCCCTGGTTTCGGGCCGCCTGCTCGCCGAGATCGTCCGCAGCCTGCCCGCAGCGCCGGTCGAGCTGGTCAGCGAGGGCAGCCGGGTCGTCCTGAGCTGCGGCAGCAGCCGCTTCACCCTCCCGACGATGCAGGCCGAGGACTACCCGCAGCTGCCCGACCTGCCGGCGACGGCGGGCCGCATCGCCTCGTCGACCTTCGCGCAGGCCGTCGCCCAGGTCGTCGTCGCGGCCGGTCGGGACGACACCCTCCCCGTCCTCACCGGGGTACGCGTCGAGTTCGACGGTGACCGGCTCACCCTGGCGGCGACCGACCGCTACCGGCTGGCGATGCGCGAGCTGTCCTGGCGTCCCGAGGCGACCGACCTGCCCGCGGCCGCACTGGTGCCGGCCCGCAACATCTCCGAGGCCGCCCGCGCCCTGACCGGTGCCGAGGAGGTCACGATCGCGCTGGCCTCCGGGACCTCGGGCGACAGCCTGATGGGCTTCGCCGGGGGCTCGCGGACGACGACGACCCGGCTGCTCGACGGCGAGTACCCGCGGTACCGCTCACTGATGCCCGACAGCCACGAGGCCGAGGCGACGATCGACACCGCGCAGCTGACCGATGCCGTCAAGCGCGTCTCGCTGGTCGCCCAGCGCACTTCCCCCGTACGCCTCACGTTCTCCGCCGGCGAGCTGCTGCTCGAGGCGGGGACCGGCGAGGACGCCCAGGCGAGCGAGGTCCTCGAGGTGACGTACGCGGGCGAGCCGCTGACCATCGCCTTCAACCCGCAGTTCCTGCTCGACGGGCTGGGCGTGCTCGACGACGCGCAGGCGCGCCTGACCTTCACCGACCCGAAGCGGCCCGCGGTGATGAGCGGTGCGGAGAGCACCGGATACTCGTACCTGCTGATGCCGGTGCGGCTCTCGAGCTGAGTCAGACCCCGAGCGAGCGGCCGACGATCTCCTTCATGATCTCGGTCGTCCCGCCGTAGATCGTCTGCACCCGTGAGTCGGTGAACGCCTTCGCGACGGAGAACTCGTTCATGAAGCCGTAGCCGCCGTGCAGCTGCAGGCACCGGTCGACGAGCCTCACCTGCAGCTCGGTCGTCCACCACTTGGCCTTCGCGGCGTCGGGGATGGTCAGCGTACCGGCGTTCAGCTCGGTGACGCAGCGGTCCACGAGGATCCGCGCGGCCGTGGTCTCGGTGGCGAGCTCCGCGAGCAGGAACCGGTTGTGCTGGAAGCTGCCGATCGGCTTGCCGAAGGCCTTGCGGTCCTGGCAGTACTGCACGGTCTCGGCGAGCACCTGCTCCATCACCGCGACCGCGACGACGGCGATCGAGAGGCGCTCCTGCGGCAGGTTGTTCATCAGGTGGAAGAAGCCCTGACCTTCGGTGCCGATGAGGTTTGCGGCCGGGACGCGGACGTCGGTGAAGGACAGCTCGGCGGTGTCCTGCGCGTGCATCCCGACCTTGTCGAGGTTGCGTCCGCGCTCGAAGCCGGGCATCCCGCGCTCGACGCCGAAGAGGCTGAAGCCCGCAGAGCCGGCATCCGGGTCGGTACGGGCGACGACGAGCACAAGGTCGGCGTTGATGCCGTTGGTGATGAAGGTCTTCGAGCCGTTGAGCACCCAGTCCCCGCCGTCGCGGACCGCGGTGGTCCGGATGCCCTGCAGGTCGCTGCCCGTACCCGGCTCGGTCATCGCGATGGCGGTGATCAGCTCGCCGCTGCAGAACGCGGGAAGCCAGCGCGCCTTCTGCTCGTCGGTGCACAGGTCGGCCAGGTACGGCGCGACGACGTCGTTGTGGAGCGAGAAGCCGATGCCGCTCGCTCCGGCCTTGGCGGTCTCCTCGCCGAGCACGGTGTTGTAGCGGAAGTCGCGGACACCGCCGCCGCCGTACTCCTCCGGCATGGCGAAGCCGAGGAAGCCCTGCTTGCCGGCTTCGGTCCACACGCTGCGGTCGACGAGGCCGTCCTGCTCCCACTGCGCGTGGTACGGCGTGACGTGCTGCGCCAGGAAGCCCCGGTAGGAGTCGCGGAACAGCAGCTGCTCCTCGTCGAACAGGTGGCGGTCGTCGAGTGCCATCGGGGTCCTCCCAGTTGCGTGCAGGTCTGCAGGCAAGTGTGCACCCAGCGGCGCGGGTGACGGGCGCGGCCCCGGGCAAGTAGCGTCGCAGGGGCCGGTGGCCACGCCGCCTGTCTGAATCCCCGCAAGCCCTCACATCCCGCACTTCTGTAGGAGGCGCACGTGCACATCGGCATGGTCGGACTGGGACGCATGGGCGGGAACATGGCCGAGCGGCTGCGCGCCGGCGGCCACGAGGTGACGGGCTACGACCCGCACAACGACGCCGCGGACGTGAAGAGCCTGGCCGACCTCGTGCAGGCGTTGCCGTCGCCGCGGGTCGTGTGGGTCATGGTCCCGGCAGGGGAGGCGACCGCGTCGACGGTGACCGAGCTGAAGGACCTGCTCGACGCCGGGGACATCGTCATCGACGGTGGCAACAACAAGTACACGCAGGACCAGGAGCACGCCCGCGACCTCGACACCAAGGGCGTGAAGCTCCTCGACTGCGGCGTCTCCGGCGGCATCTGGGGCCTGAAGGAGGGCTACGCGCTGATGGTCGGCGGCGACGCGGCCGACGTCGCGACCTGCCAGCCGATCTTCGACACCCTCAAGCCCGCGGGCGACTCCGGCTTCGTGCACGCCGGCCCGCTCGGCGCCGGCCACTTCGTCAAGATGGTCCACAACGGCATCGAGTACGGGATGATGCAGGCGTACGCCGAGGGCTACGAGCTCATCGCGGCGACCGACCTGGTGACCGACGTCGAGGGCACGTTCGCGTCCTGGACCCAGGGCACGGTGATCCGCTCCTGGCTGCTCGACCTGCTGGTCCGCGCGCTCAAGGAGGACCCCGGCCTGGATCAGCTCGAGGGCAAGGCCGACGACTCCGGTGAGGGCCGGTGGACCGTCGAGGCCGCCATCGAGCACGGCGTCCCGATGCCGGCCATCTCCGCGGCGCTGTTCGCGCGCTTCACCTCCCGCCAGGACGACAGCCCGGCGATGAAGGTCGTCGCCGCGCTGCGCAACCAGTTCGGCGGCCACGCGACGACCAGCAAGGGCGGCGAGCGCTCGGGCGTGCTGAACGCTCCCCACTAGGGCTGTGTACGTCCGGGCGCTCGCGCTCACCGACTTCCGCGGGTACGCGGACGCCGAGGTCGCCTTCGACGCCGGCGTCAGCGTGCTGGTCGGCCCGAACGGCCAGGGCAAGACCAACCTGGTCGAGGCCGTCCTGTACGCCAGCACGCTCGAGAGCCATCGGGTGGCGACCGACGCGCCGCTCGTGCGGACCGGCACCGAGCGCGCGGTCGTCCGGGTCGCGGTCGTCCGCGACGGCCGGGAGGCCGTCCTCGAGATCGAGGTCAACCCGGGCAGGGCGAACCGGGCCAGGCTCAACCGCAGCCCGTTGCCGCGGCCCCGCGAGCTGCTCGGGCTGCTGCGTACGGTCCTGTTCGCGCCGGAGGACCTCGCCCTCGTCAAGGGAGACCCGGACGGGCGGCGCCGGTTCCTCGACACGCTGCTCACCGTCCACCAGCCCCGGTACGCCGGCGTCCGGGCCGACTACGACCGGGTGCTGCGACAGCGCTCGACGCTGCTGCGCTCGGCCGCTGCTGCCCGCCGCAGCGCCGACCTCGGCGTGCTGTCGGTGTGGGACGAGCACCTCGCCCGGCACGGGGCCGACCTGCTCGAGGGCCGGCTCGCACTGCTCGAGCAGCTGCGCCCGCAGGCTGCCGCCTCGTACGAGTCGGTCGCGCCGGGAGGCGGGGGGCTGGAGCTGACGTACCGGCACTCGCTCGGGGAGGGGCCGCTCACCGGTCTCGACCGCGACGCCCTCACCGCGGCGATCCTGGACGCCCTCGAACGGCTCCGGCCGCAGGAGCTCGACCGCGGCCAGTCGCTCGCCGGCCCGCACCGCGACGACCTCGTCCTCACGATCGGCGAGCTCCCCGCGAAGGGGTACGCCTCCCACGGCGAGTCGTGGTCGGCGGCGCTCGCGCTGCGGCTGGGGTCCTACGCCCTGCTGCGCGCCGACGGGGACGACCCGGTGCTGGTGCTCGACGACGTGTTCGCCGAGCTCGACAGCGCCCGCCGCGGTGCGCTCGCCGAGCTGGTCTCCGGTGCCGAGCAGGTGCTCGTGACGGCGGCGGTCCCGGCGGACGTACCGGCTGCGCTGTCCGGGGCCCGCTACGACGTGCAGCGCGGGACGGTGAACCGTGCCGGCTGACCAGGACGGCGCGTCGCTCGCCCGAGAGGCGCTTGCGCGTGCCCGCGAGGCCGCCGCGGCCAAGCGGCGCGAGCACGAGGGCGCCGCGGCGGCCCGCAAGCGCGCGGAGATCCGGCGGGCCAACACCGAGCCCCGCACGCCGCCGGGCGAGGACCGCGGACCGCAGTCGTTCGGGGACTCGATCGCCGAGCTGCTCGGCGATCGCGGCTGGGAGTCCGAGATCACGGTCGCCTCCGTCCTCACGAACTGGGACGAGACGGTCGGTCCGGAGATGGCGGCGCACTGCGTCCCCCGCTCCCTCGAGTCGGGGGTCCTGACGATCGAGGCGGAGTCGACGGCCTGGGCGACGCAGATCCGGCTGCTGCAGCGGCAGCTGCTCGAGCGGGTCACGGCGGTCGCGGGCGACGGCGTCGTGCGGCGGCTGGTCGTACAGGGGCCGACCGGGCCGAGCTGGCAGCACGGCCGGCTCCGCGTCCGAGGCAGGGGCCCGCGCGACACGTACGGCTGATCGATCGTCACACCGCCCCCGGTGGGGGGACTAGCGGGTACCTCCGACAGGCGGCTGGCGTCGTCAACAGGCCGCGCGGCACGCCACTCTGGCTGTCGCGGACGGGTAGACTGATCCGAGGTTCGCGGGCGACGTCCTGTCTGCGACGCACCACGTCCGCCCGACGCCTGGGTCTTCCCCGGCCAGCCTCCGGCGCGACGTCGATCGAGGAGGATCGTGGCCCAGCCCGCGCAGAACCGCACCTACGACGCCGGCTCCATCACCGTCCTCGAGGGGCTGGAGGCGGTCCGCAAGCGGCCGGGCATGTACATCGGCTCGACCAACGCCCGTGGTCTGCACCACCTCGTCCAGGAGATCGTCGACAACGCGGTCGACGAGGCCCTCGCCGGCTACTGCGACGCGATCACGGTGACGCTGCTCGCCGACGGCGGCGTCCGCGTCGTGGACAACGGCCGCGGCATCCCGGTCGGCCGGCACAAGAGCGGCGTCCCGACCCTCGAGCTGATCCTCACGACCCTGCACGCCGGTGGGAAGTTCGACTCCCAGTCGTACGCGGTCTCGGGCGGCCTGCACGGCGTCGGCAGCTCGGTCGTCAACGCGCTGTCGAAGCGGATGGTCGTCGTCATCCGCCGCGACGGGTTCACCTGGTCCCAGGACTACCTCGGGCAGAAGCCGGTCGCGCCGATCACGAAGGGCGAGCCGACGACCGCCCACGGGTCGGACATCACCTTCTGGGCCGACGACACCATCTTCGAGACCACCGACTACGACTACGACGTCCTCTACCGACGGCTGCAGGAGATGGCCTTCCTCAACCGCGGTCTGACGATCTCGCTGCGCGACGAGCGCGGCACCGTCGAGCGGGTGACGGACGAGGGCGAGAGCGTGCCGGCCGGCGCGCCCCGCGAGGACCGCTTCCACTACGCGGGTGGCATCGAGGACTTCGTCCGCCATCTCAACGCGAGCAAGACCCCGGCCCACAAGACCGTCATCGGCTTCTCGGCCGAGACGCAGGGCGAGAAGGGCGCGATGAGCGTCGAGATCGCCATGCAGTGGAACGACGGCTACGCCAACTCCGTCTACACGTTCGCCAACACCATCAACACCCACGAGGGTGGCACCCACGAAGAGGGCTTCCGCGCGGCGCTGACCACCACGGTCAACGCCGTCGCCCGCGCCAAGGCGTGGCTCAAGGAGAAGGACGAGAACCTCACCGGCGACGACATCCGCGAGGGCCTCACCGCGATCGTGTCGGTCAAGCTCGGCGAGCCGCAGTTCGAGGGGCAGACGAAGACCAAGCTCGGCAACACCGAGGCGAAGTCGTTCGTGCAGAAGACCTGCAACGACTGGCTCAAGGACTGGTTCGACCGCAACCCGTCCGAGGGCCGCGAGATCTTCACCAAGGCCTCCAATGCGGCCCGCGCCCGGATCGCGGCGCGCAAGGCGCGCGACCTGTCGCGCAAGAGCCTGCTCGGCACCAACTCGCTGCCCGGCAAGCTCGCGGACTGCCAGAGCGGCGACCCCGGCGAGTGCGAGATCTACATCGTCGAGGGCGACAGCGCCGGCGGCTCGGCCAAGTCGGGCCGCGACTCCCGCACGCAGGCGATCCTGCCGATCCGAGGCAAGATCATCAACGTCGAGAAGGCGCGCATCGACCGGGTGCTGAAGAACACCGAGGTGCAGTCGCTCATCACGGCGCTCGGCACCGGCATCCACGACGACTTCGACATCACCAAGCTCCGCTATCACAAGATCGTGCTGATGGCCGACGCCGACGTCGACGGCCAGCACATCCGGACGCTGCTGCTGACGCTGCTCTTCCGCTTCATGCGCCCGCTGATCGAGCACGGCTACGTCTACCTCGCTCAGCCCCCGCTCTTCAAGCTGATGTGGTCGCGCGACGACGCCGAGTACGCCTACGGCGAGCGCGAGCGCGACGGCCTGATGGAGATCGGCCTCGCTGCCGGCAAGAAGCTGCCCAAGGAGGGCGGCGTCCAGCGCTACAAGGGCCTCGGCGAGATGAACGCCGAGCAGCTGTGGGAGACCACGATGGACCCCGCGACCCGGACCCTGCTGCGCGTCACCCTCGACGACGCCGCGACCGCCGACGAGCTGTTCAGCGTGCTGATGGGAGAGGACGTCGAGGCCCGTCGCGGCTTCATCACCCGCAACGCCAAGGACGTGCGGTTCCTCGACATCTGAGCTCGAACCCCTTGCAGGACAGGCCTTTTCGTAGGAGAGGAAGCACGTGGTCGACGTCGTACCGCCGCCACCGGGAGACCGGGTCGAGCCCATCGGGCTCGAGGTCGAGATGCAGCGCAGCTTCCTCGACTACGCGATGTCCGTCATCATCGCGCGGGCCCTGCCCGACGTCCGTGACGGCCTGAAGCCGGTCCACCGCCGTGTCCTCTACGCGATGTACGACGGCGGCTACCGCCCCGACCGCGGCTTCTACAAGTGCTCGCGCGTCGTCGGCGACGTCATGGGCACGTACCACCCGCACGGCGACGGCGCGATCTACGACACCCTCGTACGACTCGCCCAGCCGTGGTCGCTGCGCTACCCACTGGTCGACGGCCAGGGCAACTTCGGCTCGCCGGGCAACGACCCGCCCGCCGCGATGCGCTACACCGAGTGCCGGCTGCAGTCGCTCGCGATGGAGATGCTCCGGGACATCGATAAGGAGACCGTCGACTTCAAGGCCAACTACGACGGCCGCTCGCAGGAGCCGGTCATCCTGCCGGCGCGCTTCCCGAACCTGCTCGTCAACGGCGGCTCCGGCATCGCGGTCGGCATGGCCACCAACATCCCGCCGCACAACCTCCGCGAGGTCGCGGCCGGCGTCGACTGGTTCCTCGAGCACCACGAGGCCAGCGACGAGGAGCTGCTCACCGCCCTGCTCGGCTTCGTGCAGGGCCCCGACTTCCCGACCTCCGGGCTGATCGTCGGCCGCGAGGGCATCGAGGACGCGTACCGGACCGGCCGCGGTTCGATCCGGATGCGGGCGGTCGTCGAGGTCGACGAGGACCGGCGCGGCCGCACCCAGCTCGTGGTCACGGAGCTGCCGTACCAGGTCAACCCGGACCACCTGGCCGAGAAGATCGCGGAGCTGGTCAGCGACAACCGCATCGCCGGCATCGCCGACATCCGCGACGAGGGCTCGGCGCGGATCGGCATGCGGCTGGTGATCACGCTCAAGCGCGACGCGGTGGCCAAGGTCGTGCTGAACAACCTCTACAAGCACACCCAGCTGCAGGACAACTTCTCCGTCAACATGCTGGCGATCGTCGACGACGTGCCGCGGACGCTGCGGCTCGACCAGATCGTCCGGCTGTGGGTCACCCACCAGATCGACGTCGTCGTCCGGCGCACCCGCTACCAGCTGCGTAAGGCCGAGGAGCGCGCCCACATCCTGCGCGGGTACGTGAAGGCCCTCGACGCCCTCGACGCGGTGATCGCGCTGATCCGCAGCTCGGAGTCGGCCGAGGTGGCGCGTACCGGTCTGATGGAGCTGCTGGAGATCGACGAGCTGCAGGCCCGGGCGATACTCGAGCTGCAGCTGCGCCGCCTCGCGGCGCTCGAGCGGCAGAACATCTACGACGAGCTGGGCGAGATCGAGCGCGAGATCGCCGACCTCGAGGACATCCTCGGCAGCGAGCCGCGGCAGCGGCAGATCGTCAAGGACGAGCTGGCGGAGATCGTCGAGAAGTACGGCGACGAGCGGCGCACGCGGCTCGTCGCGTACGAGGGCGACATGTCCAACGAGGACCTCATCGCGCAGGAGGACGTCGTCGTCACGGTCACCCGCGGCGGCTACGCCAAGCGCACCCGGGTCGACCTCTACCGCCAGCAGCGCCGCGGCGGCAAGGGCGTGATGGGCGCGACCCTGCGCGAGGACGACATCGTCGAGCACTTCTTCGTCACGACGACCCACCACTGGGTGCTGTTCTTCACCAACAAGGGGCGGGTCTACCGGGCCAAGGCGCACGAGCTGGTCGAGCAGGCCCGGACGGCGAAGGGGCAGCACGTCGCGAACCTGCTGGCCTTCCAGCCGGACGAGAAGATCGCCCAGGTCATGACGATCAAGGACTACGACGCTGCTCCGTACCTGGTGCTCGGGACCCGGCGCGGCATCGTCAAGAAGACCTCGCTCCGCGACTTCGACTCCAACCGCAGCGGCGGCGTCATCGCCATCAACCTGCGCGAGGACGACGAGCTGATCGGCGCCGAGCTGTGCAGCGGCGAGGACGACCTGCTGCTGGTCTCGACCAAGGCGATGGCCATCCGGTTCAAGGCCGACGACGAGCAGCTGCGGCCGATGGGCCGGGCGACCTCCGGTGTCGTGGGCATGCGGTTCGCCGACGGCGACGAGATGCTGGCGATGACCGTGGTCCGCGACGACGACGGTTTCCTGCTCACCGCGACCGAGGGTGGCTTCGCCAAGCGCACGAAGCTGGGCGAGTACACGGCCCAGGGCCGGGGCGGCAAGGGCGTGTTCACGATGAAGATCGTCTCGACCCGTGGCAGGATCGTCGCAGCCCTGGTGACGGGTGAGGACGACCAGCTGTTCGCGATCACGTCCAACGGGGGCATCATCCGCACTTCGGCCCGCGAGGTGCGCAAGGCGCAACGGCAGACGATGGGCGTACGGCTGATGAACCTCGACGACGGCGTGACCCTCCTCGCGGTGGCGCGCAACGCGGACGAGACCGGCGAGGTCGACGACCCGGCGGCGCCGTGACCGACCCTCGGCAGGGCGACGTAGGCGCGGTCGGGCCTGCGGGCTCCTCCTCCGGTACGCCGGGCGCGGGCGCCGGCTCCAGCGGTCGCGCTGGGCGGACGTACGTGCCCGCACCCGAGCCCGAGGAGGCCGACCCGCCGGCGCGCCGGGACGAGTCGACCGGGGTGACGCGCACGCTGCCGCGCGCCGACGAGCTCACGACCCGCCGTCCCGCCCCCGGGCCGCGGACACCGCTGACCCCGCCGCCGAGCCTGTCACCGGTGCAGCCCGTACCGCCGCCGGGCTCGGCGGCCGGCAGCCGGCCGCGCAAGGGCGTGCGCAGGGCCCGGCTGCGGCTGACCCGGATCGACCCGTGGTCGGCGCTGAAGGTGAGCCTGGTGTTCGCCGCGTTCCTGTTCGTGGTCTGGATGGTCGCGGTGCTCGTGCTGTTCGCGATCCTGCAGGGCGCCGGCGTCTTCGACTCGGTCAACTCCACGCTGACGGACGTCTTCGGCGCCCACATCGACTTCAGCGGCGCCGTGATCCTCGGCGGCGCCGCCGTCATCGGTGCGCTGAGCGTGGTCATCCTGACGGCGCTCGGCACGGTCGCGGCCTTCGCCTACAACGCGACCGCTGCGCTGCTGGGCGGTCTGGACGTCACCCTCACCGAGCAGGAGTGATCTCGTGGGCGGCTGCCCACGACGCTGAGGTAGCCTGCTCCGGCTCGTCTCGGGACCTGTAGCTCAGCCGGTTAGAGCGCTTCCCTGATAAGGAAGAGGCCGGAGGTTCAAGTCCTCCCAGGTCCACATGCGTCTGCTGTTGGTGGTTGTCGGCGCCGCTCTGCTGCTCCGTCGACGCCGCAAGCAGGCGGACCCTGACCTGTGGCGCCGGGCGAACGCCGAGGTCGACCGGCAGCAGAGCTGATTCACGCGGGGCCGTAGCTCAATCTGGCAGAGCACCGCCTTTGCAAGGCGGGGGTTAGGGGTTCGAGTCCCCTCGGCTCCACTCCTGACGACCAGATCGGGCAGTGTTCGAACTGCGGGCTGGCCGCCGCCGGGCGGATGCATGTGAGCCGCCCAGGTCTATCGCGGCGAGGCACCGGAAGTGTCGGCGACGTAGGCGGCGAGCACGGCGGGCCAGCCCTGGAAGTACTCCTCCCGGGCCACAGCCGGGTCATCGAACACCTCCCATCCGGTGTGCTCGAGCACGACAAGGGTGCCGTCCTCGACTTCCGTGAAGGTCACCGTGACGGCGCTGGCCCGGTCAGCCTCCTTGCCGGGATGCCAGCTGAAGCCCACCGTCGAGGGAGGCTGCCAGGCGTTGACAGTGCCCCAGACGCTGGTGTCGCCAGCCGGCCCGGTCTCGACTATTCGACCGTCGACGAACGCGACCGTCCCGCCGTCGCCGTGCACGCTGAGGTCGGCGATCGGCCACCACGCGCCGATCCTCGTGGTGAACGCAGTGAAGGCGACGTCTGGCGTGGCGGACACGACAACCTCGCGCCGGATCGGTGGCAGCGTCGTCATCAGGAGCCTTTCTGGATGTCGTCGGCGAACGCGGCGAGCGCCGCGTCCCAGTTCCGTGCAAGCCACTCCTGCAGCGGGGCGAGGCCGCCTTCGACCAGCGCATAGAGGTTGCGGGTACCGACACTCGTGTGGTCGACCAGCCCCGCGTTGACCAGCACGCGAAGGTGCTTGGAGACCGCCGGTCTGCGGACCGGCAGCTGATCTGCGAGAACTCCGACCGCGGTGGGGCCGTCGGCGAGCAGCTCGACGATGCGACGGCGGACGGGGTCGCCGAGGGCGTCGAGACACGCGGCTGATCGGTTGCTCATGAGTGACGGTTACTCTGCCGTGACCGACTCGTCGTGTCAACCGAGCAGCTGGCCGACGAGCTCGGCGGGACGGCGCGGACATGTGGGCCACTGCAGCGGAGTCCCGCGCCCACCTCGTCGGTCTCCACCGCTGGGGTGCCGCGCGTCGTCCCCGATCAGGGCTCGTCGCGGGCCCAGCCCCGGGAGCGGTCGACGGCGTCGTGCCACCGGTCGAGCCGCGAGGCCCGCTCGTCGACCGACATGGCCGGTTCGTAGCGCCGGGCGGTCCGTCGCCGCCGCTGCAGCTCGTCACGGTCGGACCACACACCTGTCGTCAGCCCGGCCAGGTACGCCGAGCCCAGCGACGTGGTCTGCACCGACTCGGGCACGTCGACCGGGATGCCGATGACGTCGGCCTGGAACTGCATCAGCCAGCCGTTCGCCGCCGCCCCGCCGTCGGCGCGGAGCTCGGTGACCTCGACCCCCGACTCGGCCTGCAGCACCCCGAGGACGTCGGCGGACTGGAACGCGATCGACTCGAGCGTCGCCCGGGCGAGGTGCGCGCCGGTCGTGCCGCGGCTGATCCCGACGATGGTGCCGCGGGCGTACGGGTCCCAGTAGGGCGCCCCGAGTCCGGCCAGCGCCGGGACGAAGAACACGTCGCCGGTCGAGTCCACGCTCGTCGCGAGCCCCTCGGTCTCGGCCGCGTCGTCGATCACGTGCAGCTCGTCGCGCAGCCACTGCACGGCCGAGCCGGTGACCAGGACCGAGCCCTCGAGGGCGTACTCGGCGGGTTCGTCGACGAACCCAACGGCCACGGTCGTGAGCAGCGCGTGCTGTCCGGTGAACGGCGTCGTGCCCGTGTTCATGAGCATGAAAGAGCCTGTGCCGTAGGTGTTCTTGACCTGCCCGGGTTCGAAGCAGGCCTGCGCGAACAGCGCCGCCTGCTGGTCGCCGAGGATGCCCGCGATCGGCACCTCGAGGTCGCCGAAGGTCGACGGCACGGTCTCGCCGAAGACACAGGAGCTCGGTCGGATGTCCGGCAGCGCGGCCCGCGGCACACCGACGAGCTCGAGCAGCTCGTCGTCCCAGTCGAGCGTGCGCAGGTCCATCAGCAGCGTGCGGCTCGCGTTGGTCACGTCGGTCGCGACCGTCGCGCCGTGGGTGAGCCGCCACACCAGCCAGCTGTCGACGGTGCCGAAGACCACCTCGCCGTGCTCGGCCCGGCCGCGCAGCCCGTCGACGGTGTCGAGCAGCCAGCGCATCTTGGTGCCGGCGAAGTACGCGTCGGGCAGCAGGCCGCTCCGGCTCCGGATCAGCTCCTCACCGCCGGCTGACCCGAGCTGCCGCGCGAGGGCGGCCGTCCTGCGGTCCTGCCACACGATCGCCGGCGCGACGGGCTCCCCCGTACGCCGGTCCCAGCAGACCGTCGTCTCCCGCTGGTTGGTGATCCCGAGCCCGGCGATGGCCGAGCGCGGAACGCCCGCGTCGGCGACGGCCTGCGCCGCGGTGTCGACGCAGCTGCGCCAGAGGTCCTCCGGGTCCTGCTCGACCCAGCCCGGCCGCGGGTAGCTGGCACGTACCTCCTGGTACGCGGTGCCGACGATCCGCCCGTCCTCGGCCACGACGACGGCGGTGGTGCCCGTCGTGCCCTGGTCGACCGCCAGCACGAACCGCGACACCTGACCTCCTCCGGGACGTGCTCAGCCGATGGACCGGCCGGCATCCTCCCAGTACGGCGCCCGCAGCTCCTTCTTGAGGATCTTGCCGCTCGGGTTGCGGGGGAGCGCGTCGACGACGTCGATGCTGCGTGGACGCTTGAAGCCCGCGAGCCGCTCCCGGGACCAGGCGAGCAGCTCGTCGGGGTCCAGGTCGACGCCCCGTCGGGGCACGACGACCGCCTTGACGGTCTCGCCCCAGCGCTCGTCGGGCACACCGATCACCGCGACGTCGGCGACCGCCGGATGGCTCGCCAGCACGTTCTCGACCTCGATCGGGTACACGTTCTCGGCGCCGGTCACGATCATGTCCTTGATCCGGTCGGTCAGGAACAGGTAGCCCTCGTCGTCGAGGTAGCCCGCGTCGCCGGTGTGCAGCCAGCCGCCGCCGAGCGCGGCCTGCGTCTCCTCCGGCTTGTGCCAGTAGCCGGGCGTGACCGCGTCGGTCCGGACCAGCAGCTCGCCGACCTCACCGGCCGGGAGCTCGTCGCCGGTGGCCGGGTCGACGATCTTCAGCTCCACCCAGTCGTACGGCTTGCCGGCCGAGCGCAGCAGGTGCTCCCGCGGTCCGCCCGGGTCGTGGTCCTCGGGGGCGAGCTGCACGATCGCCCCGGTGGTCTCGGTCATCCCGTAGACCTGCATCATCGGTGCCTTGAAGGTCGCGAGGATCGTCTTCAGCGAGGCAGCGGTGATCGGCGAGGCGCCGTAGGACAGGCTTTCCAGCGCCGACCAGTCGCGGTCGGCGGCACCCGGTACGGCGGCCAGCATGGCCAGCGCCGCGGGCACCAGGAACGCCGTCGTGACCCGCTCCTTCTCGAGGGTGTCCAGCACGGTCACCGGCTCGAACTCCGGGACGACGACGTTGCGGGCGCCGGCGTACAGGCCGAGCAGTCCCGGACCGGCGCCGCCGATGTGGAAGAACGGCATCGCGAGCAGGGTGACGGCGTCGGGGCCGTACTCCATCAGGTCGGCGCCCTTGGTCAGCGCGTCGAGGTTGCGGTTGCAGAGCAGGACGCCCTTGGGCACGCCGGTGGTGCCCGAGGTGTAGAGCTGCAGCACGACGGTGTCGTCGTCCTCCGGCGCCTGCGGGTCGTCGGCCGGAGCCGCGGCCAGCCACGCCTCGTACTCGTCCCCGGTCTCGACCACCCGGACGTCGGTGCCTGCGGTCGCCGCCGCCGCGAGCGCGGCGAGCGGGCTGCCCGCGACCATCAGCCGGGCGCCGCTGTCGGCCACGATCACGGCGATCTCGGCAGGGGTCAGCCGCAGGTTGACCGGAGTCACGACGGCGCCGGCCTTCACCGCCCCGAAGAGCACCTCGAAGAACTCGATGCCGTTGCGGTCGAGCACCAGCACCCGATCGCCGGGCTCGACCCCGGCGGCGCGGAGCGCCTGCGCGACGCGGCTCGAGCGCTCGTCCAGCTCGGCGTACGAGCGCTCCACCGGGCCGCACACGAGCGCGGTCCGCGCCCGTCGTGCCGCGTCGTCGGACCGCACCAGCGTGCTCACCCGGAAGCCCATGAGCCGCACGCTAGCGTGACCTGTGTCACTGTCCGCCGGGAACTCCCGCGGATCCGGAGGCGGTCGGGTAGTACGACGGGGTCGGGCTCTGCGTGACCGTCGTCGTGGTGGTCGTCGTGACCGTCGGGCTGGGCGAGGGCTGCTGCACCGTCACCTCGTTGAACGGCAGGTGCGGGTCGACCGCCGGGAACACCACGTAGAACAGCAGTGCCAGGATCCCCACGAGGAGCACCAGCAGCTCCCCGAGCCGCGCGAACCACGGCCCGGGAAGGTGCCGCCACAGCCAGCCGTACATCAGGCCTTTCCTGTCGTGAAGGCCTTCGGGTCGCCGGCCGACAGCGGCTGCGAGTACGCGAGCACGCCGTGGATCACGAGCCGGTGCGAGGCGGAGTAGCGCGGGTTGCAGGTCGTCAGCGTCAGGATCCGCTGCGTCGGTGTCGCGTGGGGCTGCTCCGGCACCGGGTACGCGACGCCGATGTCGGTCGGCAGCACGCTCGAGGTCGACGTCACGCGGTAGACGTACCAGGTCGTGGAGGTCTCGAAGATCACCGCATCGCCCGGCGCGAAGTTGTTGGCGTCGTAGAACGGGTGGGCGTGCGTCGTCCGGTGGCCCGACACCACGAAGTTGCCGACCTGCCCGACGAACGCCGACGGCGTCATGCCGTCGGCGAGCGGCTTGCTGATCCCCAGCGACGTCGCGACGTCCGCGGGGTACTCGTAGTGTCCGGGCCCGAGCGCCAGCTGCGACTCACCGGTGCCCTCCACCACGACGAAGTGCCAGCTCTTCCGGCTGCCGAGCGCGGGGGCGTACATCTCCGCGATGCCGTCGCCGAGCGCCGGTGTCGCCGACGGCGTGACGTGCGCGGTGATCTGCTTCTCGAAGGTCTTGCTCAGCCGGCCCTGCGCCTCGTGCGTCGCGATGCCCGTGAAGTACAGCTCGTACGCGACGAACAGCAGGATCAGGACGCCGGCGGTGATCGCGAGCTCCCCGACCGTGCGCATCGCTAGGGCGGCGCCGTCCAGGACGCGGCTCACCCGCTGGCCGCGGCTCACCTCGCCGCGTCCGCGGACGGGATGGCGGTGACGCCGGTCAGCGTGACCGCGCCGTCGTAGCCGGGGAGGGTGACGGTGCCCGCGTCGTGCGCGGCGTAGCGCAGCCCGTAGACGGCGACGTACTGCTGGAAGATCTTCACGGCCGGGGCGGCGGCGACCGATGACGCCAGCGCCCGGGGGTCGCCGATCGCGGTGACCACGAACGGCGGCGAGTACACGCGGCCCTCGAGCAGCAGGGTGTTGCCCACGCAGCGGACGGCCGAGGTCGAGATCAGGCGCTTGCCCATGATCGTCATCGACGTCGCACCGCCGGCCCACAGCGCGTTGACGACCGCCTGCACGTCCTGCTGGTGGACCACCAGGTCGTCCGGGGTCGGTGACGGGTAGCCCGCGGCGACCGGCGCGCCCTTGGGGGCGTCGTCGAGGCTGACCGTGTACGCCGGCCCGGTCGCCGGCAGCAGCCCCGCCGGGTCCTCCAGCGCGGCGCCCTCCTGCCGCGCGGCCGACACGCCGCCGTCGACGGTGGCCTGCTCGTCGGTCTCCGACTGCACCTGCGCCTGGAGCTGCGCCTGCTGGGCCTGCGCGTCCGCCACGTCGCGCTCCTCGGCGGTCACGAGGTCGGCGACGCTGTCGTGGGTGGTGGCCGTGACCCCCGACCCGGTGCGCCGCTCGGCGGAGCTGGCGGCCAGGACCCCCGCCACGACGAGCAGCGCGACGACGCCGACGCGCCATCCGCCGGGTCGACGGAAGGCGGGCGGCCGTCGCTGCCCGGGGCCGCCGGCGATGCCGTGTCCGCTCCCGCCGTCCATGTCGGCGGTTACGCTAGATCAGCCCGGACCCGCTCGCCTGCAGGACGGGCCGACTGCCAGGAACACCCGCCGGCGCCCGAACCGACGCCCGCTGAGCCCGAGGAGCCCGCTCGATGCCCGAGTCCAAGGCCCGCAAGCGGTCGACCTCGTCGACCAAGGCCGCGACGACCCGGCCCAGCAGCAGCGGGCAGCTGACCCGCAAGCGCCCGCCCTCCCCGCCGTGGGTCGGCATCTCGATCCTGGTGCTGTTCGGGATCGGCATCGTCTACCTGGTCCTCTACTACATCACCGGCGGCGGCGTGCTCGGGCAGCAGAGCCTCGGCGGCTGGAACATCCTCATCGGGTTCGCGTTCATCGTCGCCGGCTTCGGCCTGCTCACGCAGTGGTCCTGACCGGACCGCCTTACACCGGTGTGATTCGCCCACAGCCCCTGTCCACAGTGTGGACGAAGCGCTGACCTGGGGGCCGCCGCGCGCTGCGGCGGCCGCCCTCGCGCTGGTCGGGCTGGCAGCGGCCGGGCTCGCGGTCACGCAGGACCCGCTCGGCCGGCTGCTGCTCGCGGTCGTCGCGGTCCTGTTCGTGCTCGCCGGCTGCTGGGTGCTGCGCGGCCCCTCGCTGAGCGCGGACGCGACCGGTGTCCGGGTGCGCGGGGTGATCCGCACCCACGAGCTGCCCTGGGACGCGGTGGCCGCCGTCCTGGTCGACGACCGGCGCCGCTCGCGCGCCGTGGAGCTCGAGACCGAGGACGGGCTGCTGGCGATGCCGGCGCTGCTGCTGGGTGGGGTCAGCCCGCGGGTGGTGGCGCGGCAGCTGACGGCGCTGCGGGCGAACGCTCCGCGCTGATCAGCGGACCGTGGATCTGGTAGCGGTCGCGGAGCTCGTGCGTACGGACGGCGAACACGCCGACGAGCACGACCAGCACGGCGACGAAGGCGACCGCCTCGACGAGCAACCGACGGGCGCGCGCTGCGCTCCTGACCAGGATCCGCGCGTCGAGGGCCAGCACCGCGCCGAGGACCGCGCCGACCACGAGGCCGCCGATGTGGTCGGTGATGCTGATCCCGGGGATCGCGAAGGTGATCACGAGGTTGAAGACGATCGTGCCCATCACGGAGCCGAGCTGGGCGCTGCGGAGCCGCCGGGCGATGACCGCGTACGCCCCGAGCAGCCCGAAGATCGCTCCCGACGCTCCACCGGACACCGCCAGCGGGTTCGCGAAGAGGTACGTCGCGACGCCGCCGCCGATCCCGGCGAGCAGGTAGACGGCGAAGAACCGGACGCGCCCGATCTGCCGCTCGAGCGGGACTCCGATCACGTACAGCACGAACATGTTCGACGCGACGTGCAGGATCCCGAAGTGGGCGAACATCGCGCTCAGGATCCGGTACCACTGGCCGTCGGCGATCAGCGGTGAGTACTGCACGGCGTGGCTCTCGAGCGTGCCGATCGCGCTGTTCGTCAGCCCCGAGCCGCCGATCACGAAGACGACGAACACCACGAGATTCGCCGCGATCAGGGCGCTCGTGACGGGCGCGGTGCGGGCCAGCGCCTGCAGCGACGACGAGTCCCGCACGGTGCGTACGGGGGGCGCGCTGCCCTCCTCCGGGCACTGGAAGCCGACCGAGGCCGGCCGCATGCAGTCCGGGCAGATCGGGCGGTCGCACCGGACGCAGCGGATGTACGTCGGCCGGTCCGGGTGGCGGTAGCAGGGCGCCGGCCCCGGCGCCGGCTGCGTCACGTGCGGGTCAGCTGGTCGCGATCGTGACCGACGTGATCACGACGTCCTCGAACGGCTTGTCGCGCGGGCCGGTGGCCGTGGTGCCGATCGCGTCGACGATCTTGCGGCTCGCATCGTCGGCGACCGCGCCGAAGATCGTGTGCTTGCGGTTGAGCCAGCTGGTGGCGGCGACGGTGATGAAGAACTGCGACCCGTTCGTCCCAGGACCGGAGTTCGCCATCGCCAGCAGGTAAGGGCGGTCGAAGCTGAGCTCGGGGTGGAACTCGTCGGCGAAGCGGTACCCGGGTCCGCCGGTGCCACGGCCGAGCGGGTCACCGCCCTGGATCATGAAGTTGTCGATCACGCGGTGGAACACCGTGCCGTCGTAGAGGCGGTCGGTGGTCTTCGCCCCGGTGCCCGGGTGCGTCCACTCGCGCGATCCCTCGGCCAGCTCGACGAAG
>CAJCIY010000267.1 GCA_903970495.1 Candidatus Melainabacteria bacterium
CACAGCGAGGCGATCCGGCGGGTCTCGTTGGAGCGGTCGAGCTGGTCGCGGGTGAGGTTCAGCAACAGCGCTACGGCCGGCCGCACCGCGGGCGCCACCCGGGGCAGCCAGATCTCGTCGACCTCCAGGACGGCCGCCCGCGCGTCCGAGCGCTGCAGCGCGCTGACCGCGCCGGCGGCCATGTTGGCGCCGCCGCCGTTGCTCGCGACCGGGCCGGCGCTCCCGACCGCGGCGGCGAGCAGCCGGGTGGTCGTGGTCTTGCCGTTCGTCCCCGAGACCGTCGCCGTCGTCCGGCCCGCGGCCAGGTCGGCGAGCACCTCGGGCGCCAGCCGCAGCGCCGCCTTGCCGCCGATCACCTCGCCGGAGCCGCGGCCGAGCAGCCGGGAGGTGCCCGAGGCGAGCGATCCGACCGCCAGGGCAGCGCGGGTACGGACGGCGGTCACCGGCTCATCCTCCCAGCAGCGCCGGGTCGGGCCGACGCGATGCGTCCTGTCGGCGGTTCCGGGGCACCGGGTCGCCAGGAGGTCACATCTCGGCAGGATCAGCGCTGGATGTGGACACCGTGCGCGATCAGCCAGGCGGCGGGGTCGACGTACGTGGAGCCCACCTCGACACCGAAGTGCAGGTGCGGTCCGGTCGCGTCGCCCTCCGCGCCGACCAGCGCGATCGGCTCGCCGGCCGTCACGGGTCCGCTGGTGACCAGGATCGTCTCCATGTGGCCGTAGATCGTGGTCACGCCGCCCGCATGGGTGAGGATGACCTCCTGCCCGAAGCCCTCGGCGGGGCCGGCGTACTGGACGACGCCGTCGGCGGCCGCGTAGATCGGCGAGCCGAGCGTCGCGCCGATGTCGATGCCCTCGTGGATCTCGATGTGGCCCGGGTCGTTCGGGTTGTCGCGTGCCCCGAACGGCGAGGTGATCGGCCCGTACGCGGGCGCCACCCACTGCAGGTGCCCGGCCGTCTCCGGGATCCGCGTCGAGGTCGCCGTGCCGGTCAGGTGCTGGGCGGTGAGGAAGCGCTGCGCGAGGGCCGCGGTCACGACCGGGTCCCTGCCGCTCGCGGTGAGCAGCAGCGCCGAGCGGGGGGTCAGGCCGAGCGCGGGGCTCTCGTCGGCGTCGACGACCAGGCCGATCCCCGGCAGGGCGGTCGTGGCGAGGGCGCCGACGACCTGCCGGGTGCTGCCGGCCGTGGTCGTCGTGCCCAGCGGCGTCGCCAGCGCCGCCGCGACCGCGTGGGCGACCGCGAGCCGGCCCCGCGCGACGCTCACCCAGAGGGCGTCCGACTGCGCCGTACCGGTCGGGGTCCACGCCCGGAACGTGGACGGGTCGACGCCGAGCGCGGTGGTGGTGCCCTTGCCGAGGCGGATGTGGCCGGCGTCGACGAGCAGCGACGAGGTGGCCCCCGTCGCCGCGCGCAGGCCCTGCACCTGGGCCGCCGTCAGCGTGGCGGTGGTGTCGACCAGTGCGTCCGGCGCGATCAGCGCGGTGAACGGGGCCACGCTCACGGTGGGCGTCGGGGTCGGCGCGGGGCTGACCGAGGCACTGACGACGGGGGTCGGGCTGCTCGCGATAGGCGCCGGGGCTGCCGACGCGGACCAGCCGCCGTGGGTGGCGAACGCCGCGCCGAGGCCGGCGCACTGCAGGGCCAGCAGTGCCGCCACGACGGTCTGGCCTCGGGTCAGGCGCATGCGGGGAAGGCTCCGGCGTTCGGTCGGTGGTCGGGTCGGCGGCCTTGGACGGTACGCGCCCGTTCCCCAATCCGGCGGCGTCTGCGACGATCCGGCACGTGCCGACGGTCGTGACAGGAGAGGGCGAGAGCTTCGCGGTCGTCTGCCATCGCGAGGAGGGCCTCTGGCAGGTCGAGCTGCTGCCCGAGCGCCTCACCGAGGACGTCGACGGTCTGCTCGCCGCCGTGTCCGGTCAGCCGAGCGAGGTGCCGGCGATCGTGCTGGTCGACATCGGCGACGACTTCTTCGTCGCCGCCCGCAACGTCGGCGGCCGGCGGATGCTGCTGCTGTCGGACGTGACCGCCGCCGCGGTCGACCCGCTGGCCCGGCAGGTCTGCGAGGAGCTCGACCTCGACATCCCCGACGACGACGAGATGGACGAGGTCTGGCCGGCCGGCGACCTCGACCTGTTCACCGACCTCGGGATGGGCTCGATGGAGGTCGGTGCGCTGCTCGCCGATCTCGACGCGTACGCGGACGAGCAGCTGCTCGCGCTGGCCCGGCGGCTCGGCTTCGGCGAGGCGTTCAACCGGGTCGTCGACGTCGTGGTCCGCTGAGTTTCGCCCGGTCGATCGCGCGGGAGAGCAGCCGGGTGACGTACATCGCGAGCACGCTCTCGCGCACTCCCGCCGGGTGGGAGGGTGCCGACCTCGACCTGTCGGACGTCGACGACCTCGACGAGCTCGCCGACCGGCTGCGCGAGTCCGGTTCGCCGGCGGTGCTGTTCCTCGAGGAGGACGACGAGTACGTCGCGCTCGTCCGGGTCGACGGCGACGCCGACCCCCGGGTCTTCGTCAGCGACGGCCGCGTCCTCGCCGGCGCCGGGATGGCGGGCCGGTTGCTCGCCGACAGCGTCGACCCGGCCGAGGTCGACGAGGAGGAGGACGAGGAGGACAGCGGCCGGCCCGAGGTCGAGCCCGCCGGCGACGACGCGGTGCTCGCCGACCTCGGGGTCGACGCCGAGAAGCTGGTGGCGCTGTGCGCCGAGGAGCGGATGCTGCCCTCCGACGTGATCTTCGCGCTGGCCGAGGCGCTGGGGGCTGCCGACGTGCTCGAGGCGGTGCGGGGCATCTGACCCCGTACGAGGTCTGGATGGACCTGGCGCTCGCCGAGGCGGCGGCGTGCACGGTGAGCGGGGACGTACCGGTCGGGGCGGTCGTGGTGGCCGCAGACGGGACCGTGCTCGGGCGCGGTCGGAACGCGCGGGAGCTGACCGGCGACCCGACCGCCCACGCCGAGGTGCTGGCACTCCGGTCGGCGTCGGCGGCCCTGGGCCGGTGGCGCATCGGCGGCACGCTCGTCGTGACGTTGGAGCCGTGCGCGATGTGCGCCGGGGCGGCGGCTCTCGCCCGGGTCGAGCGGGTCGTCTACGCCGCTCCCGACCCGAAGGCGGGCGCCGCCGGCTCGGTCCACGACCTGCTCCGCGATCGGCGCTCGAACCACCGGCCGGAGGTCGTGTCCGGCGTACGCGGTGCCGAGGCGTCGGAGCTGCTGCGGACGTTCTTCGCAGGTCGGCGCGAGGGTGCCGCTAGGCTGCCCGGCGGTGGAGTCGCGTAGTGGCCGAGCGCGCACGCCTCGAAAGCGTGTGACGGTGCAAGCCGTCCGTGGGTTCAAATCCCACCTCCACCGCGGCCGCGCGAGTCTCTGACCTGCGCTTTGCTCGTCGCCGAGGGCTGCCGCGATCGTGCGGTGCCCTGACGCTCGAAGTCGTCGTCTCCGACCTGATTCGCCCACACGGCCGACCCGACGGCCTCGCGTACCCGCGTCCGGCGACGCGGTGGCGCCGCTGCGGCCGCTTCGCCCCGGCGGTTCTTGGGACCGGGCCGCCCGTCGCCGACGTGACCCGCGTAACGTCACGGGCAATCTGACATCCGCTGGTGCACGGGAGCACGCATGAACACTGCCCTGAGCAAGGAAGATCGCGCGTTCGCCGAGGAGATGCGGGCGTTCTTCGCCAGCGAGATGCCGGCCGAGATGCGGGAGCGTCTCGGGCGCGGCGGGCATCCCTCGCGCGACGACATCGTGACGACGATGCGCATCCTCGACGACCACGGCCTGGCCGCCCCGCACTGGCCGGTCGAGTGGGGTGGCAAGGACTGGACGCCGTTGCAGCGGCACCTGTTCGCCGAGGAGATGGTGATGGCCAACGTGCCGAGCCCGCTCGCGTTCAACACCGCGATGGTCGGACCGGTCATCGCGACCTTCGGCAGCCAGGAGCAGAAGGAGCGCTTCCTGCCGGCGACCGCCCGCTGCGACATCTGGTGGTCGCAGGGCTTCTCCGAGCCGAACGCCGGCTCGGACCTCGCCTCGCTGAAGACAACTGCCGTCCGCGACGGTGACGAGTACGTCGTGAACGGCCAGAAGACCTGGACCACCCTCGGCCAGTTCGGGGACTGGATCTTCTGTCTGGTCCGCACCGACTCGGCCGCGAAGAAGCAGCGCGGCATCTCCTTCCTGCTCATCGACATGACGTCGCCGGGCCTGACGGTCCGGCCCATCCACCTGATCGACGGTGGGTACGAGGTCAACGAGGTCTTCCTCGACAACGTGCGCGTCCCGGCCGACCAGCTCGTCGGCGAGGAGAACCAGGGCTGGTCGTACGCCAAGTTCCTGCTCGGCAACGAGCGGACGGCGAACGCCTCGATCGGGCTGATCAAGAGCCGCATCCTGCGCATCAAGCGGCTCGGGGGCACGGCGCTGGACGACCCGCTGCTGCGCGCCCGCCTCACCCGGCTCGAGGTCGAGGCGACCGCTCTCGAGATGAGCGTGCTGCGCGTGCTGGCCCGGGAGGCCTCGCTGCCGCCGGGCGTCCCCGACCCGACCTCGTCGATGCTCAAGCTCAAGGGCTCCGAGCTGCAGCAGGACGCCTCTGAGCTCCTCACCGACATCCTCGGGCCCGCAGGCCTGGCGTACCGGGAGACCGACGAGGTCCCTGCCGGGTTCGACGCGCTCCCCGAGGGAGCGCTCGACGCGATGCCCACCTACTTCAACTGGCGGAAGGCCTCGATCTACGCCGGCTCGAACGAGGTGCAGCGCGAGATCATCGCCAAGACCATCCTGAAGTTCTGAGGGCAGACACCATGGATCTCGACCTGAACGACGAACAGCAGATGCTCGCCGACACCGTCGGCAGCCTGCTGGAGAAGCGCTACGACGCCAACGCGCGGCTGCAGCTGCTGGAGTCCTCCGAGCTCGGCTGGAGCCGCGAGCTCTGGCAGCAGTACGCGGACCTCGGGCTGCTCGGTCTGACCGTCGACGAGCAGTACGGCGGCGCGGGCATGGGCGCGGGCGAGCTGGCCGTCGTCATGGAGTCCTTCGGCCGGGCCCTGATCCTCGAGCCGTTCGTCGCGACCGTCGTGCTCGGCGCAGCACTGGTCGACGCCGCCGGCTCACCCGAGCAGAAGCAGGCGATCCTGCCGGGCGTCACCGCAGGCTCGACGGTCCTGGCCTTCGCGTACGCCGAGGCCGCGTCGCGCTGGAGCCTGACCGACATCGCCGCGACCGCCGTACCGGCCGGCTCGGGCTGGACCGTCAGCGGCGAGAAGATCGCGGTCCTGGGCGGGGACAGCGCCGACCGGGTCGTGGTGTCGGCGAAGACCCCCGACAGTGACGTCGGCCTGTTCCTCGTCGAGGGCGACGCAACCGGTCTCCGGCGCGACGCGTACGCGATGCAGGACGGCCTGCGCGGCGCCGACCTGCTCTTCGAGGACGTACCGGCCGTGGCGCTCGGCGAGCCGGCCGACGCGCTCGCCGCCCTCGAGTCGGTGCTCGACACCGCGATGGCGATGCTGTGCTCGGAAGCGGTCGGCGCCATGGAGCGGATGCTCTGGATGACCGTCGACTACCTCAAGACCCGCGAGCAGTTCGGCGCTCCCATCGCCGTGTTCCAGACGCTGCGGCACCGGGCCGCGAACATGTACGTCTCCCTCGAGCAGGCCCGGTCGATGGCGCTCGCCGCCCGGCTCGCGCTGCTCGACGACGACGTGCCGGCCCGGCGACGTGCGGTGCGGGCCGCCAAGCTGCAGATCGACCTCTCGGCCCGGCACATCGGCCAGGAGGCGATCCAGCTGCACGGCGGCATCGGGATGACGATGGAGTATCCGGTCGGCCACTACCTGAAGCGGACAACGGCCATCGCCAAGACCTTCGCCGACGCCGACCTGCTGACCCAGCTCGTCGGGGCCGACGAGGGCTTGGTCACCGCCGACTGACGGGCTGCTGGCCGTCGGGCGTCGTCGTCACGAGCGCGACGCCAGCCCGGCCGCGCGTGAACACCGTGTGAAGCCGCGCGCGGGGGCTTCCGTCGCGGCCCGCGTACGCCGATGGTGAGCCCGTGCAGCACTTCGCGGGTCTGGGTGCCGAGCGGCGCGCGGCGATCTTCGCCGAGCCGCCGCAGCCGTTCGACGCCGCGAGCACCGACCGGCGGCGGCTCGCCACGGGGCTCGGCGCCACGCTCTACACGCCGGGCACCTGCGCCGACTACGCCGACCGGCTCGGCGGTCTCGTTCGCGGCGGTGTCACCTCGGCGGTGCTCTGCCTCGAGGACTCGATCGCCGACCACGAGCTGGGCGACGCGCAAGCCAACGTCGTGGCGCAGCTGTGCGCCGTCCACGAGCAGGCCGAGGCACCGCCGGCGCTGTTCGTCCGCGTACGCGACCCCGACCAGGTCGGCCAGATCGTCGACGCGCTCGGCCCGGCGCGGCGGGTGCTCACCGGTTTCGTGCTGCCGAAGCTGACGGCCGAGGCCGGTGGCAAGGCGCTGCAGGCGGTCGCGGACGTCGGGCTGCTCGCCATGCCCGTCCTCGAGACCGAGGAGGTCATGTATGCCGAGACCCGCCTGCCCGAGCTGCTCGCCCTCCGCTCGCTGCTGACCGAGTACGACGAGCACGTCCTCGCGGTGCGGATCGGCGCCACCGACCTGTGCGGCCTGTTCGGGCTGCGCCGCTCGCCGGACACGACGATCTACGACCTCGCGGTGATCGGAGAGGCCATCGCCGCGATCGTCAACGTCCTCGGTCGGCACGACGGCTGGGTCGTGACCGGACCGGTGTGGGAGTACTTCACCGAGACCGAGCGATTGCTCAAGCCGCTGCTGCGCACGACGCCGTTCTCCGGTCGCGCGGACCTCCGGCGCGACCTGTTGGCGGGCGACCTGGACGGCCTGCTGCGCGAGGTGATGCTCGACCGCGCGACCGGGCTGGTCGGCAAGACCACGATCCACCCCAGCCACGTCGCGCCGATCCACGCCCTGCAGGCGGTGACCCACGACGAGTGGGCCGACGCGCAGGCGGTGCTCGCGAGCGCCGGCGGCGCGTCGAAGGGGTGTGCGCGCGATGGCACCGTCGGGATGGTCGAGGCCCGGCCGCACGCACGGTGGGCGGCTGCGGTGGTCCGCCGCGCCTCGGTGTTCGGGGTGCTGCGGCCGGAGCGGAGCTTCGTCGACCTGCTCGAGGCCGCCGCATGAGGGGGCGCGGCAGGAGAGGCGCCGCGTGAGGTCGTGGGTCACCGAGCACCTCGGGGTGACGACGACCGCGCGGTCGGTCGAGCTCGGGCTGCGGCGCAACCCGCGGCGCTCGCACCTGCTGGTCTCACGGCTGCTCGGCAAGCACCTGCCGGTGGCGGTCTCGGACGTCCTCGACGCGGGTCGCGCGCTCGGCTCGCTGGTCCCGCCGGGGGCGATGGTCGTGGGGTTCGCCGAGACGGCGACCGGCCTCGGCCACGCGGTCGCCGCCGCGTGCGGCGGGACGTACGCGCACACCACGCGCCGGCCGCTGCCCCCGGACGTGGTCCCGGTGCGGTTCCTCGAGGAGCACAGCCACGCGGCCGAGCAGGCGTTCGCGGTGCGCGACCCCGACCTGCTCACGAGCGGCCCGCTGGTGCTCGTCGACGACGAGGTCTCGACCGGGCGTACGGCCGCCAACCTCGCCCGCGCGCTGGGCCGCCCCGACCACCTGCTCGCCGCGCTGCTCGACACGTCCGGGACCGCCCTCGCGCTGGAGCACGGCGCGGTGTCGCTGCCCGCCGGCCTCGGTGAGCGCGTCGCCTCGTTGGCCGCCGAGACCCCTGTGCCGCCGCCGTTCTCGGGCCCGGCCGCCCCCGTGACCTGGTACGACGTCGACCCCGTGACCACTGCCTTCGGGTGGACGACCGGCGACGACGCCGCGCTGCACAAGACGGCCGCCGAGATCGCCGCGGCGCTGCCGGTGCCGGGCGACGCGACGACCCTGGTGCTCGGCGACGAGGAGCACCTGTGGCTGCCGCAGCTGGTGGCCGCGGCGCTCGGCCCGGACGTACGCACCTCGTCGACGACCCGGTCGCCGGCGATCGTGCTCGACGTCGACGGCTACCCGCTGCGGTCGGCGCTGAGCTTCCCCTCGTCGTACTCGGGGGATCCGGCGTTCGCCTACAACGTTCGCGGCTTCGACCACGTCGTGCTGGTGAGCGATGGCCGGCCGTCGGCGTCGCTGGTGCAGCAGATCGCCTGCGCCGCAGGGTTTTCCGCCCACGTGGTCGCGCCGTGCTGAGCTCGTCGTTCGACCCGGCCGAGGTCACCTGGCTGCTGACCGACCTCTCCGGCGCCGACCTCGAGCGGCCGCTCGCCGAGCGCGAGGCCCGGATGCAGGGCGGCGGCCACTACGCCGAGGTGCTGCCGGTCGAGTACGAGCCGGGGCCGGCGTACCTGGAGCTGTTCGAGTCGCTCACCGACTCCCTCGCCCCGCGGATCGCCGAGCTCGTCGGCGCCGTCACGGAGCTGGTGCTGACGCAGCGGAAGCAGCCGGTGCTGGTCTCGCTCGCGCGGGCGGGCACCCCGGTCGGCGTGCTGATGCGCCGCTGGGCGCTGGCCCGCCACGGCCGGGCGCTCCCGCACTACAGCATCTCGATCGTCCGCGACCGCGGCATCGACACGCTCGCGCTCGACCACCTGCTCGCCCGGCACGACGCGGCCGACGTGGTCTTCGTCGACGGCTGGACCGGCAAGGGCGCGATCACGACGGAGCTCATCGAGGCGGTGACGAAGTACGACGAGCCGCGTCTCCGCCCCGACCTCGCCGTGCTCGCCGACCCCGGTGGCTGCGCGACCTACGCCGGGACCCGCGAGGACGTGCTGCTCCCGAGCGCCTGCCTGAACGCGACGGTGTGCGGGCTGGTGAGCCGTACGGTCCTGAACGACCTCATCGGGCCGGGCATGTTCCACGGCGCGAAGGTCTACCGCGAGCTGGCGCCGGTCGACCGGACCGCGCGGTTCCTCGACGCGGTCAGCTCCTGCTTCGCCGGGGCGGTCGCGCCCGAGGGAATCGCGCTCGCGCCGACCTTCGCCGGGCTCGAGACCGTACGGCGGATCCAGCGCGAGCACGGCCTGCCGTCGTGGCACCTGGTCAAGCCGAGCATCGGCGAGACCACCCGCGTGCTGCTGCGGCGGCAGCCCCGGCTGGTCCTCATCAGGCCCGACCGGCGCGCGGACCTCGGGCACCTGCTGGCGCTCGCGGCGGAGCGCGGCGTACCGGTGGTGGAGGACGCGGACATGCCGTACGCGGCCGTCGGTCTGGTCGCCCCGGTGTGACCGCGCTCGTCGCCACCGACCTCGACCGCACCCTGGTCTTCAGCCCGGCCGCGACCCGCCGGCTCGGTGGCGGACTGCCCTCGCGCCCGGTCGAGGTCGTCGACGGTGTCGTCATCAGCGAGCTGGCCGACGTCGTGGCTGCCGGCCTGGAAACCCTTGCGGCACAGACGGTTCTGGTGCCCACCACGACGCGTACGGTCGGGCAGCTGCAGCGGGTCGCGCTCCCCGAGACCCGGTACGCGGTCGCCGCGAATGGCGGTGTCGTCCTGGACGGCGGCGTCGCTGACGCGGAGTGGGCGGGGCGGGTCGAGGAGACGCTCGGAGCCGCGATGCCGCTCGACGAGGCGGTCGCTCTGCTCACCGCCGCCTGCCCGGGCGCGCGGATCCGCGAGGCCGAGGGGCTGTTCTGCTACGCGGTCGGCGACCCGGCGGCGCTGGCCGACCAGGCGTTCGTGCTCGCCGACTCCGGCTGGCGCCCGGAGCGGCAGGGCCGCAAGCTCTACCTGCTGCCACCTGCCCTCGACAAGGCGCCGGCCGTCGCGTACGTGGCCGAGCTTGCCGGGGCGGACCGGGTGCTCGCCGCGGGGGACAGCCTGCTCGACCGGGCCATGGTGCTCGCCGCGGACCGCGGATGGGTGCCGGCGCGGAGCCCGCTCGCCGCGGAACCGTTGCCGCCGTCGGTCACCGTCACCGCCGCGCCCGGCCACGCCGCCGCCGCCGAGATCGTGTCGGCACTTGTCCGCGCCACCGGGGGCTAGGGCAGCGCTGGGCGCTGACACCTCGCGGGCGGGGTGACCGGGCGGCGGATCCCGAGGGGCGCACGCCGGCGGACGGGTCCCGAGATCACTTGTGGCCGGCGTGCCACTGCATGCCCCAGCCGTACGCCGCGTCCAGCGCGCTCTGCGCACCCTGGACGTAGTTGACCTCGCGCTGGATCGACAGGTCACCGCCGGTGTTGGTGAGCAGCGCGATGCCGCAGACCCGCGAGGTGCGGTCGTCGCCGTCGAGGCGCACCTCGATGGGCGGTGCGCCGACCGGGAAGACGGTGACGACGCCGTCCGCGCCGGCCCAGTTGGTGACGCCCTCGTAGATCATCGCGAACACCAGGATGCGCTTGATCTCGGGCAGTCGCGACAGGTCGATCCGCATCGTCTCGCCCGCGCTGTTCGCGCCGGAGCGGTCGTCGCCGTCGAGGCTGATGATCGGGCTGCCGGTGTTCTGCGAGCGGAACGCGTTGCCGAGCGCCTGGACGACGCCCTTCTTGCCGTTGGTCAGCTCGTACAGGCAGCCGAGGTCGAGGTCGATCGCCCCGGTCGCACCGGCCAGCCGCTTGAGGAAGCCGCCACCGCCGGCGCCGGGCGGGCGCGCGTTCCAGTTGAGGTTGACCCGCAGCTCGCCGCTGATCGACGCGCCCTGCTTGGTCAGCGAGACCGTCGGCGCCGACTTCGTGAGGACGACCTTGCCGCCGGTCGTGGGCGCCGCGTCGGCGGCGGGCGTCGGCTCGGGTGCGGCGGGGCGCTTGGTGTAGTCGATGGGCACGACGGATCCTCCAGCTCAGGCGGGTGCAGCGAGACGGCGGTTGCGGATGACGGAGGTCAGCAGCGCGAGGCCGATGAACGCGATGCCGATGAGGCCGGTGACGATCTCCGGCACGTCGCGCTCGATGGAGACGAACAGCAGCACGGCCAGCGCGCCGATCGCCCAGTGCGCGCCGTGCTCGAGGTGCGCGTAGTCGTCGAGGGTCCCCCTGCGCACCAGGTAGACCGTCAGCCCCCGGATGTACGACGCCCCGATGCCGAGACCCAGCGCGATCACGAAGATCTTGTCGGTGATGGCGAAGGCGCCGACCACGCCGTCGAAGCTGAACGACGCGTCGAGGACCTCGAGGTAGAGGAACAGGAACAGCCCGGCCCTCATCGCCCGCTTCGGCAGCACGATCTGCGCCGCCTCGCCCCCTTCGACCTCCTCGTCGAGGTCCTCACCGCCCTCGAACAGCGACGACAGGCTCGAGACCGCGAGGTACGTCGCGAGCCCGGCCGCCCCGGACACCAGCACCTGGAAGGCGTGGTCGTTCGCGAAGGTCGTCCCCGCCACCACGAGCAGGACCAGCGCGAGGATCGCCGAGAGCTGGTCGAGCTTCCCGATCCGTGCGAGCGGTCGTTCGATGAACGTCAGCCAGGTGATCTCGCGGTCCTCGAACACGAAGTCCAGGAAGATCATCAGCAGGAAGACGCCACCGAACGCGGCGATCGCCGGGTGCGCGGCCGTCAGCGTCGTGGCGTACTCGTGCGGGTGGTTCACCGCGAGGTCGACGGCACGGTAGGGGGTGAGGTGGCCGGTGATCGCCACGATCAGCAGCGGGAACACCAGCCGCATCCCGAACACCGCGATCAGGATGCCGACCGTCAGGAAGATCCGCTGCCAGCGCTCGTCCATCCGCTTCAGCACGGTCGCGTTGACGACCGCGTTGTCGAAGCTGAGGGAGATCTCGAGCACCGCGAGGATCGCGACCACGCCGGCGTCGGTGCCGCCGAAGAAGATCGCGGTGAGGGCGATGCCCGCGACCGTCGCGAGCAGCGGCAGGCGGAAGAGCGAGATCACCTAGGTCAGACGTTGACGCCGAAGTCCTGCGCGATGCCGCGCAGGCCGGAGGCGTAGCCCTGGCCGACGGCGCGGAACTTCCACTCGGTGCCGCTGCGGTAGAGCTCGCCGAAGATCATCGCGGTCTCGGTCGACGCGTCCTCCGACAGGTCGTAGCGGGCGAGCTCGCTGGAGTCGGCCTGGTTGACGATCCGGATGAACGCGTTGCGGACCTGGCCGAAGTTCTGGCCGCGCGTCTCGGCGTCGTAGATGCTCACCGGAAAGTTGATCTTGTCGCACTCCGCGGGGACCTTGCTGAGGTCGACCTTGATCGCCTCGTCGTCGCCCTCGCCCTCGCCGGTGAGGTTGTCGCCGGTGTGCTCGACGGAGCCGTCGGGGCTGGTGAGGTTGTTGAAGAAGATGAAGTTCTGGTCGGAGATGATCTGGCCGTCCGTCTTCAGCATGAGCGCCGAGGCGTCCAGGTCGAAGTCGGCACCGGTCGTCGTCCGGGCGTCCCAGCCCAGGCCGACCAGCACGGCGGTGAGACCCGGTGCCGCCTTGGTCAGCGAGACGTTGCCACCCTTGGTCAGACTGACGCTCACGATCGCTCCTTCGCTCTTCGCATCCCGCTTCGGTCTCCGCCATCGTCGGCGGACGACGTCCACGCTAGCCCCGCTACCTGAACGAATCCGATCACGGCAGCACCCCGACCAGGATCGCGGGGCCCTCGTCGGGGGCGGCGCCGATCGGGACGCCCACCGGCAGCCCGTACCGGCCCGCCGACCACGGCTGTGGTGGCGCCGTCGTCGGCTTCTCGGCGGGCGGCGAGACGGCGGCGGGTGTCAGCGGTGCGCTGGTGGGGGCCGGCGGGGTCGGCGCGGTGTCGGTGTCGGCGGCTGCGGCGGGCTCGACGTCGACGCCGAAGTCGGTCGCGATGCCGGCCAGCCCGTCCGCGTACCCCTGCCCGACGGCACGGACCTTCCAGTCCTCGCCGCGGCGGTAGACCTCGACGAGCACGAGCGCCGTCTCCGGTCCGAGCCCGTCGGGCGTGAAGCTCGCGATCGGCCCGCCCGGCCCGTCGACCCGCGCGGAGATCTCGCCGACGTCGCCGAAGCTTCCCGGGCCGTCGAGGCTCGCGGTCACGACGACCCGCACCACGTCGGCCGGTACGACGTCGGTGTCGATGCTGATCGCGTCGGGCGTCTCCGTGCTGCGGGCGAAGTGGTGGACGCCGTCGCCCAGCGGCTGGTTGAAGAACACGAAGTCGCCGTCGGACCGGACCTTGCCGTCGGCCCCGAGCAGCAGCGCGGCGACATCGATGTCGGCGCTCGCCTGGACGCTCACCGTCAACGCCCCACCGGGGACGCCCGTGTTCGCGCCCTTCGTCAGCTGCGGCATGGCCGCACGCTAGCTCGCCGGCGTGCGGTCGTCAGCCCAGGTGATCCGGTCGTAGCCGAAGGCCAGGCACGCGTCGCGGAGGTTGCCCGTCACGAGCTCCCGCTCGGCCCGCAGCACGATCTCCCCGTCGACCACGTACGCGGTGAGCAGCACCGCCGGTCCCTCACCGTGGCCGAGGTCGAGCGGCGCCTCCATCCTCGCGCCGCCCGCGGTCGTGACGACGAGGGTGCCGGTCCAGTCGACCGCGGTCTGCGGCACGGCGAGCACGGCGAGTCGCCGCAGCGACCTGGTCTGCCGCAGGTCGATCCGCAGGCCCGCGTACCGGTCGCGGGTCAGCCGCAGCACCGGCCTGGTCGGCGGCGCGGCGTCGGCGTGGCCACCGTCGACGATCGCCGAGGTGCGGCCGTCGCTCAGCTCGTACGCGGCCCCCAGCCGCAGCCCGGGCACGGTCGTGACGAGGTCGACCTGGAGCACCCCGACGCCGGACTGCAGGCGCGTCAGCGTGACCGTCGGGGTGTCCGGGCCGAGCAGCGTCGGCGGGCCGCTGCGCGCCCGCGGCTGCGGGCGTGCGGGCGCCGGCTTCGGCCGGGGAGTCGGGGCGGCTGGGCGGCTCGACAGGTCGAGCGGGTCCGACGGCCGCGCCGACAGGTCGAGCGGGTCGGACGGCGGTGTCGCCGCGGATCTGCCCGGGTGGCTGGTGTCGATCTTCGGGCCGGACAGGTCGAGCGAGCTGCTCGCCGCTGGGGCGGTCCGGTCCGGACGGCTGGTGTCGACGGTCGGCGCCGACAGGTCCAGCGAGCTCCGCCCCGGATGCGTCGTGTCGATCTTGGCGGCAGGCGCGGAGGGCGACGCCGGTACAGGCGGGGTGGTCGCCCGACCCGGGTGTCTCGTGTCTATGGTCGCGGCCGGAGCGGGAGGTCTCGCGATGGCTCGGCGACGCATCCACGGAAGGTCGTCGCGCACATCGGTCTCGGGCGTCAGAGCGGAACTCCGTAGTCCGCGGCCAGCTCGGTGATCGAGGCGTACGCGTCGCCGGCCACCCGGATCTTCCAGCCGCCCTGATGGCGGTAGAGGGCGGCGAGCACGACCGCCGTCTCCTCGCGGAGCGGCGGCGCGAGGTCCTCGGACCGCACCAGCTCCACGCCGTCGGCCGCGTTGACGACGCGGAGCGTTAGCGTCCGCAGCTGTCCGAGCGTGCGCCGGGGCGCGGCACCGAGGTTGACGTACACCGCGAACACGATCCGGTCGACGGCAGCCGGCACGTCGGGGAGGTCGACCTCGACCTGCTCCCGGTCGGACCCGGTGGCGACGGAGACGCTGCCGTCGGCCGACCGCAGCTGGTTGAAGAACACGGTGTCGTCGTCGCCCGACGCCTTGCCACCGGCGTCGCACAGCAGGGCTGCGAACACGAGGTTGTCGGCGAGCGCGGCCTCGGAGGTCTGCCAGGCGACCCCGACCACGGCCGTACGCAGCGACGGCACCTCGCGGGTGAGCTCGGCGTTCGCACCGCGCTGGAGAGCGGCCACCTAGAGCGCCGACATCTAGAGCTCCAGGTCCGACCGGGCGAACTTCGTCCGCAGGAAGCTCCCCTGCGTCAGCAGGGCGTCGGCGTCCTGCTGGCGCGCGGCGTCGCGCAGCCGGTTCGAGGAGTCGGCCAGCGCGTCGAGCTGCTCGAGCAGCGACTGCCGGGGCGTCGCGCCGCCCGGCCTCGGCACGTCGACCGCGGCGGCGTCGACGGCGAGGTACGCGCGGATCGTCGTCGGCAGGTAGTCCTCGATCGTCGAGCGCACCGCCACGGTCGCCGACATGTCGAGCGGCCGGGTGTCGGCCTCGGTGAGGATCGCGGCCAGCACGTCGCCCACCCGCCGGGCCTCGACCGTCGCCTCGACCGGCAGCCGGCCGGCGGCCCGGTTCACGGTGCGGTTGACCTCTGCCAGCGCCGCGCGCATCGCCGCCGGGGTGTCGCCGGCGTCGTCGGGGTCCGGCGGCGGGGGTGGCGCCTCGTGGTGGAACAGCGGCATCAGGCGCCTTCGCCGCGCCGGGTTCGGTCGAGGTACGGCTGCGCCTTCTGGACCTGGCCCTCGAGCGCGGTCACGGTCTGCTGCATGGAGTCGAGCGCCTGCGCGCGGAAGCTGTCGAGCTCGTCCATCGTCTGGAAGACGTTGTCGAACGCGGCCTGCAGCTTCTCGACGTCGATCGTCGAGGCCGAGGCCTCCTTGTTGATCTGACCGCCCTGGATCTTCAGCTGTTCGGAGGTCGACTCGATGAGGTTGGAGGTGGTCTCGTTGAGCGCGGTGATCTGCGTGAGCACCAGCTTCTGCCGGGACAGCGCCTGCGACACGATCACGGCCGTACGCAGCGCCGCGACCGTCGTCGTCTGCGCGCGGTCGACGCCCTTGATCAGCTCGACGTTGTTGCGGCGCACGAGGTCGAGCGCCATGTAGCCCTGAACGGCCACGGCCATCTGCGTCATGATGTCCTGCCGGCGCTGGCGTACCGGGAACAGGGCGTCGGACTTCACGGCGTTCGCGGCCTCGGTGCTGCCCGCCGCCTCCAGCTCCCCGACCTTGGCCGCGATCGCGTTGTCGAGCGCCTGCGCGAGCTGGTTGTACTCACCCAGCTTGCCCATCAGCGTCCACATGTTGGTCTTCTCGGTCTCGATCGCCGCGTTGTCCTTGCGCAGCTCGTCCTGGCCCGAGGCCAGCGACTTGATGATCGCGTTGAGCTGGCTCTGCGCGGTCTCGTACCGGGAGAAGTAGTGCTGGATCTTGTCCCCGCCCGGCATCCACTTGAGGACCTTCTTCGCGCCGGACAGGTCGGCGCGGTTCGGGTCGAGCTCGGTCACGGTGTTGCGCAGGTCGACGAGCGTCTTGGAGACCCGGGTCTGCGCGTCGCCGCCGTTCTTGCCCATCGCCGCGGCCGGCCGGTCGAGCATGCGGTTGGAGACAGCGGCGCTCTGCTTCATCTCGTTGTCGCCGAGCGAGTCGATCTGGTTGATCTTCTGCGTGAACTCCGGCGAGTGCGGGTCGAGCGCCACCAGCTCGGCCGCGAACTGCGCCGCGCGCTGCTCGAGCTCGGTCTGCTTCGCCGGGTCGACGGGTACGGCGCTGGCGGCCTGGTCCTTCTCGACGACGACCACCGGTGCGGGCGGGGTGAGCACGAGCGGGTTCGCGACGGTGGGCGCGGGGGTCGCCGTCGCGGTGGCCGCTGCCGGCGGCGGGTCGAGCGGTGCGTTCAGGTCGAGGTCTGCCATGCCTACATCCTGCCGCGTCCCGGGCGGCGCCGCGCGGAAGCCGGGCAGATCGCCGCTACAGCTCGCCGGTGAGGAACTGCGCCCGGCCGTGGCCGAACGACCAGTCGGCCTTGGTGTTCTCGACGACCGAGACGACGAGGTCCTCCGGCCGCAGCCCGACCGCCTCGTGCAGCCGCTCCGCGAGAGCGGCGTACAGGGCCTGCTTCTGGGCGGTGTCGCGGCCCTGCTGCGTGACCTGGATCAGCACGAGCCCGTCGCTGCGCTCGATCCCGAGGCCGGTGTCCTCCACGATCATCCGGCCGGGCGGGTGCTCGGTGACGATCTGGTAGCGGTCGCGCTCGGGGGCCGCGAACACCTCGAGCATGCACTGCTGGACGGTGTCGGCGAGGGTGCGCAGCTGCTCGTCGCTGCGACCCGCCACGACGTCGATGCGGACGAGCGGCACGCGGTGTCCCTTCCTCGGTCTGGGTGACGGTCGTGCCCGGGTGGCGCCGGCCTACTCCGGCGCCCGCCGGGTCAGGGCGACGAGCTGGCGCAGGCAGTGGTCGCGCAGCGGCGCGGGGAAGTCGTCGGCGAGCCGGTTGTAGACGACCCGCCCGTCCTTGCGGGTGACCACCAGCCCGGCCGTACGCAGCAGCCGCAGGCCGTACGACACCGAGTCCTCGCTCGCGTCGAGCGCCAGGGCCAGGTCACCGACGCAGAGCTCCTCGGCGACGTCGAGGGCGTAGACCAGCCGGATCCGTACGGGGTCGGCGAGCAGCGACAGCAGGCTCGTGAGCCGCCCGGCGTCCTCCGCGGTCGGCAACCGCTTGCGCGCCGCGGCGACCCGGCGGGCGTCGATCGGGTGGTCGTGGTCAGTGGCCGGCATGGGCGGGCTCCTCGTACCGGGCCGCGCAGTGGTCGGAGCAGAAGTACGCGTCGCCCCGCCGCGCCGGCGCGTGCGCGATCTCGACCTGCATGCCGCAGACCGGGTCCCGGGCGTACCGGCCGTCGCCGGTGTCGCGGGTCCGGTGGAGGCGGTAGACGACGGCGAAGACCGCGAGCGCCGCGAGGTCGAGGAACGTCGTGGCATCCCAGTGGAACCCGGTCGCGGCGATCACGGTCGGCCGGTGCGGGTCGGGGATCCGCAGGGCCCGGAAGAGGTACTCCACGGCGAGCCCGGCGGTGCTCATGACCGCCCAGAAGACGGCGAGCAACCGCAGCGTGATCGCGGTGCCGTAGTACCGCCGGTAGATCCCGAGCAGCGGCAGCGTGATCAGGTCGGCGAAGACGAAGGAGACGACGCCGCCGACGGAGATGCCGCCCTTCCAGAGCGCGGCCGCGAGCGGCACGTTGCCGACGCTGCAGACGAAGCTGAGGATCGCGAGGAACGGGCCGAGCACGACGTTCTCGAGGCTGCTCGCGAAGCCGTGGCCGGTCAGGAACAGCGACTGCCAGAAGCCGCCGGGCACCAGCGCCGCGAGGAAGCCGGCGACGACGAAGCCGATCAGCAGCTCGCTGCGGAGCATCGTCAGGTCGCTGACCGTGTAGGAGCTCGCGTCACCCCAGCCCCGCCTGCTGCGGATCCGCTGCGTCCAGGGCTCGCTCGCCACCGGCTCGTGCTGGTCCTCGGCCAGGCGCGCGTGGGCCCGTTCGACCCAGCTGGCCGGGATCGCCCGGGGGACGACGAGCGCCAGCAGCGCGATCATGATCACTCCGCCGACGACCTCGGCCAGCGCGAACTGCCAGCCGATGAGCAGCCAGAGGACGATGCCGAGCTCCACCACGAGGTTGGTGCTGGCGACCATGAACACCAGCGCCGCGGTGAAGTCCGCGCCGCGGGCGAAGAGCGTCTTGGCGAGGGCGCTGGCCGCGTAGGAGCAGCTGGAGCTGACGACGCCGAAGAAGCCGGCCTTCGCGATCGTCCTCGGCGCGTGGTCGCCGAGGGCGGTGCGCATCTCGTCGCGGGAGACGAACGCCTGGACGGCGCCGGACAGCACGAAGCCTGCGGCGAGCGCCCAGAGCGTCTCCCAGAACATGAAGAACGCCTCGTCGAGCCCGTGGCCCAGACCGTGCAGCAGCATGCCAACCTCCCCGACATACCGTACATCCGTACGATCGTGCGGACGTCTCGGGAAGCTCACCGAACGTGTCAGTGCCCCAGTACGCCGGGGCGTCCTGGGGCACTGACAACTGGAGCGCATCGAGCGATCGGAGTGGGGGCTACAGCATGCCGACGGCCTCGGGGGTCTCCTCGCGTACGGCTTCTGCCGCGGGCGTGTTGGCGCTCCGCAGCTTGACCTCCCGCAGGAACAGCGCGATCACGAAGGCCACCACCGCGGCCGGGATGGCCCACAGGTAGGCCCGGTCCATGCCGGCGGTGAACGCGTACAGCGGGCCCTTGGCCGCACCGTGGGCAGCGACGTTCGCCGCCGCGGTGCCCCGCTCCTGCGCGATCAGCACCGCGCCCAGGACCGACGCGCCGATCGCGCCGCCGAGGGTCCGGAAGAACGTCACCGCCGAGGTGGCGACGCCCATGTCCGACATCTCCACCGAGTTCTGGGTGGCGAGGATGGTGGTCTGCATGAACAGGCCGAGCGCGAAGCCGACCACGAAGATGATCCCGGAGATCGCCCAGAAGCTCGTGGTGACGTGGATCTGGGTGAGCAGCGCGGTCCCGACGACCAGCAGCGCGGTGCCGCTGACGACGTACTTCTTGTAGCCGCTGCCGCGGGAGATCAGCTGACCGGACCCGATCGAGGTGAGCAGCAGGCCGGCGAGCAGGGGCAGCAGCCGGATCCCCGACAGCGTCGGGGAGACGCCGCGGGCGGTCTGCATGTACTGCGGCAGGAAGATGATCGCGCCGAACATGACCGCACCGGTGATGAGCGACAGCGCCGTCGTCACGCGGAACACGTCGTTGCGGAAGAGCCGCAGCGGCAGGATCGGCTCGGTCGCCTTGAACTCCCAGCCGACGAACCCGAGCGTGAGCAGCACGCCGGCCACGAGGTACGCGCTCGCCGTGCCGGTGACCTTCCCGGCGTCCCCGATCTCGGAGATGCCGACCAGCAGCAGCGAGAACCCGCTGACGAGCAGCAGGGCGCCGGCGTAGTCGATCTTGGCGTGGCGCTTGACGTGGTCGAGCTTGAGCACCCGGTTGATCACGACGAGCGCGACCAGGCCGATCGGCACGTTCACGTAGAACACCCAGCGCCAGGAGGCCTGGTCGACGAGGAAGCCGCCGATCAGCGGGCCGAGGACGCTCGCGGCGCCGAACACGGCGCCGAAGTAACCCTGGTAGCGGCCGCGGTCGCGGGGCGGGATGACGTCGCCGACGATCGAGAGGGCGAGCGACATGAGGCCGCCGGCGCCGAGGCCCTGGACCGCGCGGAACGCGATCAGCTGGTACATCGACTGCGACAGGCCGGACAGGATCGACCCGACCAGGAAGACCACGATGGCGAACTGGAAGATCCGCTTGCGGCCGAAGAGGTCGGAGAACTTGCCGTAGAGCGGGGTCGTGACGGTCGAGGTCAGCAGGTACGACGTCACCACCCACGAGTAGAGGTCGGGACGGTTGAAGTCCCGGCTGATGGTGGTGAGCGCCGTGGAGACGATGGTCTGGTCGAGCGCGGCGAGCAGCATGCCGAGCATCAGGCCGGACATGATCACGAGGATCTGCCGGTGCGAGTAGCCGCCCGGCGAGGTGTCAGGGGCCTTGGTGACGGCCGGGGCCGTGGTGGTCATCGGGTGGTCCTTCCGGTCTTGCTGGTGTGCGGGGCGGCGGTGGCCGCGGGCGGTGTGGTCTCGGCCAGCTGCTCGAGGAAGTCGATCAGGCGGGTCCGGTCGGGCTCGTCGACCTCGGCGAGACGGTCGGCGGTGTGTCCCCAGCGGCGGGCGCGCTGCCGGTTGATCTCGCGTCGTCCGGCCGCGGTGACGGCGAGCACCTGGGCGCGGCCGTCGTCGGGGTCGGCGGCTCGCTGCACGAAGCCGAGCTCCTCGAGCGTGCGCACCTGTCGGCTGACGGTGGACAGGTCGAGGTTCATCCGGGCGGCGAGGTCGGTCTGCCGCGTCGCGCCGCACCGGTCGAGGTGGATGAGGGTGATGTAGCCGGCCTTGTCCAGGCCGCTGTCGAACTGGTGCGAGGCGTGCATGACACCGCGCACGATCGACAGCAGCGACGCCTCGACGCGGCGGAGCTCGTCGGCGTCGAGAGCCGGCCCCGCTCCGGGGCGGGGTGCCGTGGTGGTCATGGATCCTCCTGGGGTACGCGACGAGACTACCGCGCAATTGCTTGTTCCATGCAAGTTAAGGGCGAGTTGTTGCCCAGATCACTCGCTTGCAGCAACCAAGCAGTTGGCCGGTTCGGGGACGGACGAGGCCGGTCGGGGCACACTCCCCCCCGTGGCCGTCCTGTCGATCAGCCGGGCCCTGACCTGGCACGCCGAGCAGCAGCCCGACGCCGTGTCCGTCGCGGACGACCGGAGCTCCGTCACCCGCCGCGAGCTCGACCTCGCGAGCAACCGGCTGGCCCGGGCGTACGCAGAGCTGGGCGTGGTTCGCGACGACCTGGTCACCGTGGCGCTGCCGAACTCGGTCGAGTTCTACCTCGCGTGCGCGGCGATCTGGAAGCTCGGCGCGGTCCCGCAGCCAGTGTCCTACCGGCTGCCGCCGGCCGAGCGGCACGAGATCGTCGAGCTCGCCGACTCCCGGCTCGTCGTCGGCGTCGAGCACCCCGGTCGCGCCTGGGTGCCGCCGGGGTTCGACGCGGGCGGGCACAGCGACGCGCTGCTGCCCGACGAGGCCGGCTTCAGCTGGAAGGCCCCGACCTCGGGCGGCTCGACCGGCCGGCCCAAGATCATCCTCTCCGGTACGCCAGGTCTGGTCGACCCCGAGGTCAGCGGGGTGCCGTACATGCCGGCGGAGGGCGTGCAGCTCGTCCCGGGGCCGCTGTACCACAACGGGCCGTTCATCTACTCGGCCCGCGGGCTGCTGTCGGGCATGCAGCTGCAGGTCATGCCGCGCTTCGACGCCGAGACCGTGCTGCGGCTGGTGCAGGACGTCGGCGTCACCTGGATGCTGCTGGTGCCCACGATGATGCAGCGCATCTGGCGGCTGCCGCCGGAGGTGCGCGAGAGCTACGACCTCAGCTCGTGGCGGTCGTTCCTGCACCTCGGTGCCCCGTGCCCGGTCTGGCTCAAGCAGGCCTGGATCGAGTGGCTCGGCCCGGACCGGGTCGACGAGCTGTACGCCGGCACCGAGTCGCAGGTCGTCGTGTTCGTCTCCGGCCGGGACTGGCTCGCACACCCCGGCACCGTGGGGAGGCCCGTCAACGGCGGACAGATCAGGATCCTCGACGAGGCCGGCGCCGAGGTGCCGCCGGGCACCGTCGGCGAGGTCTTCCAGCTGCCAGCGGGCGGACAGGGCGCGACGTACTCCTACCTCGGCGCCGAGCCGCGCGCGGTCGAGGGCTGGGAGTCGCTCGGCGACCTGGGCAGCGTCGACGAAGACGGCTGGCTCTACCTCGCCGACCGCAGCAAGGACCTGATCCTCTCGGGCGGCGCGAACATCTACCCCGCGGAGGTCGAGGCCGCCCTCGACGCCCACCCGGCCGTACGGTCCAGTGCGGTGATCGGGCTGCCCGACGACGACCTCGGCGAGCGCGTCCACGCGATCGTCGACATCGGCGACGCGGGGGAGCACGAGGTCACCGAGGCCGAGCTGCAGGCGCACGTCGCCGAGCGGCTGGTGCGCTACAAGGTGCCGCGCTCGATCGAGGTCGTGCACGAGCCGGTACGCGACGACGCGGGCAAGATGCGCCGTTCGCAGCTGCGGGCCGACCGCGCACCTGCCGATGAGGACTGAACGGGTCTGCAGCAGCCGGGACCCACCCGCGTACGCCCATTATCTTCACGGCTGAACGGAAGGGGACCCGTCGTGGCCGCAGACCTGCACGCCGCACCCACGCTGGCCGTCGAGCACCGCGTCGTGCACGGGCACGACCGCGCCTTCGTGGTCGCCGGCGAGGGTCCTGCCCTGCTGCTGCTGCACGGCGTCGGCTCGAACCTCCGGACCTGGGACCGCGTCATCGAGCGGCTTGCCCGCGACCACACCGTCATCGCCCCCGACCTGCTCGGCCACGGCGAGAGCGCCAAGCCCCGCGCCGACTACAGCCTCGGCGGCTTCGCCAACGGGGTGCGCGACCTGCTCACCCTGCTCGAGGTCGAGCGGGTGACCGTCGTCGGGCACTCGTTCGGCGGCGGCGTCGCGATGCAGTTCGCCTACCAGTTCCCGGAGCGCACCGAGCGGGTCGTGCTCGTCGGCTCCGGCGGCCTCGGGCCGCAGGTCAACCTCATGCTGCGGGCGCTCACCCTCCCCGGCGCCGGCCCCGCGCTGACGCTCGCCGAGATCGCACCGCTGCGCGCGGTCGCGACGCGAGCAGTCCGGATGGTCGGCCGGCTGCCGCTCCTGCAGGGCCGCGGCCTGGACGTCGAGGAGCTCACGACCGCGGTCGACGACCTCGCCACTCCTGCCGCGCGGTGGGCGTTCCTGCACGTGCTGCGGGCGGCCGTCGACCCGTGGGGGCAGGTCGTCACCATGCTCGACCGCTGCTACCTCGCGGCCGCGATGCCGATGATGCTCGTCTGGGGCGACAAGGACCGGGTGATCCCGGTCGACCACGCCTGGGCCGGCGCCGCGGCGCTGCCCGGCAGCCGCCTCGAGGTGTTCCAGGGCGCCGGCCACTTCCCGCACCGCGACGACCCGGGGCGGTTCGTCGCCGTCGTCCGCAACTTCGTCAAGACCACCGAGCCGGCCGCGTACGACCCGGAGGGGTGGCGCGCGCTGCTCCGCGGGGGCGCCGCGGCGACGCCCGAGGAGCTGGCGCTCACCGCCGGGTGAGCGGTGCAACCGGAGACCGGTCCCAGGCGTCAGGCTGTCGCACGCTGAGCAGGAGGCGACCGAGGGAGGCCGGGTGGGCAGCAGTGCCAGCACGCCCGCGCAGCCGGGCTCGCTGCAGGAGCTGTACGAGGCCAGCTACCGCCGGCTCGTCGCGCAGCTGACCGCGATGACCGGGGACGCGGCCGAGGCCGAGGACCTGGTGCAGGAGGCCTTCGCGCGCGCGGTCGGCCGGTGGCAGACGGTCCGGACGTACGAGAACCCGGAGGCGTGGCTGCGCACCGTCGCGATGAACCTCGCCCGCTCGCGGTGGCGCCGGACCACCCGCGGCGCCGCGGTCATGCTGCGGCTGCGGGCCTCGCACCAGGAGGCACCGCCGCCGTCGGTCGACCACGTCACCCTCGTCGATGCACTGCGCGGCCTGCCCGCCGCGCAGCGGGAGGCGCTGGTGCTGTTCCACGTCGCAGACCTCTCGGTCGAGGACATCGCCCGCCAGCTCGGCGTCCCGACCGGCACCGTCAAGGCGCGGCTCTCCCGCGGCCGGGCCGCGCTGGCCGACGTCCTGCGCAACGACGAGGAGGTGGCCTCGTGAGCGACGAGCTGGAGGACGCCATGAGCGAGGCCCTGGGCCGGGTGCGCCGCGATGTCGAGGCCGCGGTCCGCATCCCGCCGTACGAGCTGGTGCTGCGCCGCCACCGCCGCCGCCGCCGTCGCGCGGCCGGTGCCGGGGGTGTCGCGCTCGCCGCCCTCGTCGCCGCCGGCTTCGCGATCACCCCGGCGCTGACCAGCCACCGCACGACCTCGGTGACGCCGGCCACCGACGTCCGCGTCAGCCTCGCCCCGCCGCAGGGCGCCGGCACGCTGTCGCTGTCCGACGTCTCGTTCGCGGACGCCGCGCAGGGCGCGCTGCTCGGCCGCCGCTGCACGGCGACGTGCCACGACGTGGTCTCGGCCAGCTCCGACGGCGGCCAGCACTACGGCGCCGAGGTGACGGTGCCCGGCGGCCACCGCTACGTCGCCGTGGTCGGCGACGGGATGGAGCTCGCGTACGCGCCGGACCTGGCGGTCAGCAGCGACCGCGGCGCGACCTGGACGGCGCTCGGGGTCCCGGCTCCCGTCGCAGACGTCTCGGTGTCCGGTGGCACGGTGCTCGTACTGCTCACCCCGGCCGGCGCGCCGGCGCAGCTGTGGTCCGGGCCGCTCGACGCCACCAGCTGGGCGGGCTACACCGACCTCGGCGCCGTCACCGGCAGCGACGACACCGCCCGGCTGCTGCGCCCGGCGACGAGCTCGCTCGTCGTGGTCAGCAGCGGCAGCGGAGCGCCCCGGGTCGCGTCGGCGACGCTCGGCCCGGCGGCGCCGCGGTGGCGGAGCAGCCCTCTCGCGCTGTGCGGCGCCGGCGCCCTGCCGAGCGTCTCCGCCGTCTCGGCGACGACCTGGTGGGTGGCGTGCGAGGGCCAGCAGGACCCGGACGGCGCCGAGACGGTCGCGGTGACGACGGACGCGGGCGAGACGTACACCAGCGGCGCACCCCCGGCCGCCGGTGGCACGCAGCAGCAGGTGACCGCGCTGTCGCCCGGGGTCGCGTACCTGTCCGGCGGTCCGGCCCTGCTGGTGACCACCGACGGCGGCCGGATGTGGTCGGTGGCGCTGAAGGAGCCCGGCCTCGCGACACCGCACGTCCCGGCGGGCGTCGGAGGTCAGGACATCTGGGTGGTGCAGCCCGGGGCCGCGACGGTCTGGCGCACGACGGGCGGCGGCACCTGGACCGGGCTGCGGCTGCGCTGACCGGAGCCGGTCAGCCGAGCAGGCCGCCGCGGAGCATCCGAAGCAGCAGGTCGGCCGTCGCCTCGGGGGACTCCTCGGCGCGGGTCAGGATGCGTAGGCACAGCACGCCGGTGAGCGCGAGCGCGAGCTCCTGCGCCCCGAGCCCGTCGGGCAGCTCACCGCGGGCGCGGCCGGCGTTCACGGCGTCGCGGATGGGCCGTTCCATGTCGACCTGGAACCGCGGGTCGTTGGGGGCGCTCGGCTCGCCCTCGCGGGCGTAGATCTCCGGCAGCGCGCTGAGGACCGCCACCGTCATCGCACGGTAGCGACGCGCCGTCCGGCAGAGCGCGCGCACGCCGCGCTCGAGCACCTCGTCGACCGGCATCGTGGTGGCCAGGTCATCGGTGACACCGTCGAGGACCGGGTCGAGCAGCGGGGCGTACGCGGCCGACAGCAGGTGGTACTTGTTCGGGAAGTGGTTGTACGTCGTCGCCACCGAGACGCCGGCGCGCGCCGCGACGTCCTCGACCCGGGTGCCGTACCAGCCGCGGTCGGCGAACAGCTCCGTCGCGGCGGCGATCAGGCTCTCGTGGCTGCGGGCTCGCTTGGTCTCCGCGGTCCGCCGCCTGCCCGCCTCCGCCCGCGCGTGCGGGTCGTCCAGCATGCCTCGATCGTACGGGTCGACCATGGCAGGGAGAATCTACTTTCTAGATTGACTTGACCCCATCTTGGACCCATCTCTATTTTGGGTACCGGCGTCGGCACGATGGGGTCGAGGGGGTCCCGTCGCGCCGGACGGCCGGTTCGGGTCGTCGGTACGCGCCGCAACGCCGCGGCCATCGCCCTAGCCGTTTCGGAGCGGGCCGCCCCGGTCGGGGCGGCCCGCTCGGCTGTTCGGCCCGCTCGGCTGTTGTGGGATCGGCTCGGATCTGGCGGAGGATGCGAGATTCGAACTCGCGAGGGGTTGCCCCCAACACGCTTTCCAAGCGTGCGCCCTAGGCCAACTAGGCGAATCCTCCTGAGAAGGGTCGGATTGCGAGCGATCCTCCGTCGTAGAGGATAACGGAGTGACCTGGCCCCCACCCTCCGTCGTCGACATCGCCACCGGGACGACCGATGCCGCCGACGCGCTGGCCGA